>CAYFLQ010000001.1:0-25527 GCA_964344065.1 uncultured Sphingobacterium sp.
AATCTTTCCAAGCTTCTTCATTTGGAGTGATTTTATTTTTTCCAATGTTTCCTCCAATGATCATTCTCTCTTCTCCCTTTCTATATTCAATCAACCTTTCTTTAATCAACGCAACTCCATCATTATTAAATCCCATTCTGTTGATGAGCGCCTTGTCTTGAGTTAGTCTGAACAATCTTGGTTGTTCATTTCCAGTTTGAGGACGAGGAGTGACCGTACCAATTTCTACAAAACCAAATCCCAATATTTCTAATTCGTTCAAGTAGACTGCATTTTTATCAAACCCAGCTCCCAATCCAATCGTGTTTTTAAATGGGAGCCCAAAAACTTCTTTGGAATGGGATGTGTCTTTCACTGAGCATATCTTTCTGATCAGTGATTTCAGTGGATATACCTTGCATACAGCTTTCAAGAGATTCATTGAAAAGTAATGTGCACGTTCTGCGTCAAGTAGAAACAGGAGATTTCTCAGCAACTGATACATATTGGCAAAATTAATCCTTGTATTTCGTAAATTCGAGTGAATCCCAAAATCATATCATATGCAAGAAGCATACATCGTAGCAGGTTACAGAACAGCAGTTGCAAAAGCCAAGCGTGGTGGATTTAGATTTACCCGACCAGATGATCTTGCCATTGAAGTGATCAAGGGTTTAATGAACTCTGTTCCTCAATTGGATGTAAAAAGAGTGGATGATGTCATTGTAGGAAATGCAGTGCCTGAAGCAGAGCAGGGGCTTCAAGTTGGGAGGATCATTGCTGCCCGTGCACTGGGTCATCATGCTCCAGGAATTACCATCAATAGGTATTGTGCATCAGGACTAGAGAGTATTGCAATGGCCACTGCTAAAATAAGATCGGGAATGGCTGATTGTATCATTGCAGGGGGTGTTGAGAGCATGACGTTTGTGCCTGCGTCTGGATGGAAGACAGTACCATCTTTTAATATTGCATCTGATGAACCAGATTTTTATTTGAATATGGGATTGACTGCTGAAGCAGTTGCTAAAGATTATCAAGTAACCCGTGAAGAGCAGGATGCATTTGCTTTATCCTCTCATCAAAAAGCATTGAATGCCATCCAACAAGGCCATTTTAAAAATGGAATATTGCCCATCACTGTTGATGAAGTATACATTGATGAAAAGGGCAAGAAGCAAAAAAGAAATTTTGTTGTAGATACGGATGAAGGCGTTCGTGCAGATACCAGTTTGGAAAGTCTTGCTAAATTGAAACCTGCGTTTGCAGTGAAAGGTACCATCACAGCTGGAAACGCTTCTCAGACCAGTGATGGTGCGGCTTTTGTGTTAGTTGTTAGTGAGAAAATGGTAAAAGAATTTGAATTGAAACCCATCGGTCGATTGGTTCATTGTGATGTTGCAGGCATACATCCGAGGATCATGGGGGTGGGACCAATTGAAGCAATTCCTAAAGCATTGAAACGTGCAAACATGTCGCTTGGTGATATCGATCTCATTGAATTGAACGAGGCATTTGCTTCACAATCCTTGGCCATCATCAAAACCCTGAATTTAGATACCAATCGAGTTAACATCAATGGAGGTGCCATTGCATTAGGACATCCCTTAGGTTGTACGGGTGCAAAACTTACTGTACAGTTGCTGGATGACTTAAAACGTTTAGACAAAAAGTACGGCATGGTATCGGCATGTGTTGGCGGGGGACAAGGAATTGCTGGGATTTTCGAACGCCTCTAATATTTGCAATACTGTTGCAAATTCTAATTTTTCTTCCTTAGCTTTGTTCCTCATAAGAAGAGATGAGGACGTTATTGCTGATATTTTTTTTCTTGACTATTATTCATGACTTGGGTGCACAATGCACGCATACTATTCGCGGAATTGTTCGGGATGAGGATCAAAAAACTTTATTAGAAAAAGCTTCTGTCAGCATACTGGAGTTAAAAAAAATAGTACTGACTGATGCTGCAGGACAATTTTCATTCAATGGTTTGTGTCCGGGTGACTATACACTTAAAGTAACACATGCAGATTGTCAATCGATTGAATTACATGTTCATCTTAAAGATGACATGGTTCAAGATTTTATGATGTCTCACACTGAAAACCGATTAAAGGAAGTGGTAGTTGTCGGGGCTGCGTCTATGAGAACAGAGGGGATGACAGGTGAGTTGAAAGGAAGAGAGTTGTTATCTACGAGAGGTACGAGTTTGGGAGAATCACTTCAAAAAATCAATGGTGTTACCGTACTACAAACTGGAAACAATATTTATAAACCTGTCATTCAAGGCTTGCATAGCAGCAGGGTATTGATCCTCAATAACGGAATCAGACAAGAAGGTCAGCAATGGGGCAGTGAACACGCGCCAGAAATTGATCCGTATGTTGCCAATAGATTGACAGTGATCAAAGGGGCGGCTTCAGTTAGATATGGAGGAGATGCCATTGGAGGTGTTGTATTGGTTGAGCCCAAGCTATTGCAATACAATCGTGCATTCAAAGGGGAAATGAATTGGGCCTCCTTCTCTAATAATCGTCAGGGAGTATTTTCTATGTTGGCAGAAAGTTCTTTTGATAAAAAAGAAACCACTTCTTGGAGAATACAGGGAACCTTGAAAAGAGGGGGGAATGCCCGTACGCCGGCATATTGGTTGAAGAATTCAGGGATGGAAGAAGCGAATATGTCTGCAACCTTTGGTTGGCGAAAGCAGCGAAAGGGTATGGAAGCATTTTACAGTTTATTCAATACACGCATTGGAATCTTCAGTGGTGCTCATATTGGGAACTTAACGGATTTACAACATGTAATTGCACTACAAGAGCCTCCAGCAAGTATAAGTGATGCATCATTTTCTTATGTCATTGATCGACCTTATCAATTTGTGCAACATCAATTGATGAAATGGAAAGGATATATTGAAATGGAAAATAATCAGCGCATCAGTTTAACCATTTCCTCCCAGTATAACATTCGAAAGGAGTTTGATATAGTGAGATCAGAGACATCGCTCCCGCAACTTAGACTTGATCTGCTTACCAATATTGGAGATCTGGTATGGGAACATTTTGCAGAGAAAAATTTTAAAGGATCTATAGGCTTGAATGTGCTGCAACAAAAAAATTCAATCAATTACAGATATTTTATACCTAATTATAATGCCTTTGATATAGGGATCTGGGGTGCTGAGAAATACCAGAAAAACAATTGGCAATTAGAAATGGGATTGAGGTATGATCATCGCAATCGTTACAATATTTATGATAATGATAAAGCACCTTTCCATTTACTAACTGGAAATGTCTTATTGCCTGGACTTCCCTATGGATCAAAAGTATTCAGTGGAATTTCAGGAACTGGAGTGGTTGCATACAAATTAGATCAATCAGTGAGGACTTCGATCACCCTTTCAACTGCATGGAGGTCTCCTCAGATCAATGAACTCTTTAGCAATGGCTTGCACCATGGTGCTGCACGGATTGAAAAAGGCGATCCATTGTTAAAAACAGAACGTGCATTTAATGTGTTAGGAACCATCATTGTAAACAAAGAAAAATGGGAAGCAGAGTGGGGGATTTATCAAAAGTGGATTGATGATTTTATCTATTTGCGACCTACTTATCCTGCATTGCTTACCATTCGAGGTGCGTTTCCAGCATTTGAATATGCTCAGACCAATGCAAGTCTTACTGGTTCAGATATGAGCATGCTTTACAAAATCAACAATCATTTGTCAGCACATTTGAAGGGATCTGTATTAAGGGCTTATGACCTGCAGGCCAAAACATGGTTGATCCAAATGCCCGCTGATAGGTATGAAACCGAATTGCAATATCTTTTTGCTGATGGGAAAAAGTGGAAACAATCAGTGGTTAAAGCAGGTTTTCAGCATGTATCAAAGCAAAAGCGAGTGCCACCCACAGGAAATATTGAAGTGAAGGATCAACAAGGAAATATTTCAATGCAGTCTGATTACATAGCACCACCAGATGCGTATACTCTTTTTAATGCAGAGGTATCAACCAGTAGATCATTTCGGAAACAACCAGTTGAAGTTGTTGTATCGGCAACCAATATTTTCAATACATCTTATCGAGATTATATGAACTCATTCCGGTATTTCAGTTTGGATAGAGGCAGAAATATTTCTTTGAAAATTAAAGTGCCATTCTGATGAAAGGATTACGTGAACATTTGATATTCCTTCTTGCTCTATCAGGCATGATTTTTTCATCATGTAAAAAAGATCCTATTGTAGATCCAAATGAGGGGGAACTGATCACTACAGTAAAATTGATATTGACCGACTTGCAAATGGGAAGCACTGCAGCAAAAGAATATATTTTTCAAGATTTAGATGGTGAAGGGGGAGTGCCGCCACAAAAATTTGATTCCATTGTATTGACAAAGGGTAAAAGTTACAAATGTGAAGTTCAACTGTTGAATGAAAGTACAAACCCAGTTGATGATATAACAGCAGAGGTGATGTCAGAAGCAGTCGACCATCAAGTGTATATAATGCTCAATCCTGTTGGCGCAGGGAATATTACATATGGAGATAAAGATTCCAATAATTTACCTATCGGACTGATCAGTTATTGGAATGTAGGCAATGCAGCTGCAACTGGAACCGTAAATATCACACTGAAGCACAAGCCTGGGTATAAAAAACTGGATGATCCAGTAACGGTTGGAGATACAGATGTTTCAATTGATTTCAAACTGAGAATACAATAATAGATTACTTTAAGTTGGGTACCATTCAACTCTTCAGCGTATTGTGCTGCACAGAAGTTATACAGAATTAAATTCTTTTTCGTTCACCTATTTGTTGACGCCACATCGCATAGTATAAGCCTTTCAATGCAATCAACTCTTCATGTGAACCTGTTTCAACGATTTCTCCTTTTTCCAACACATAGATCCTGTCAGCATGCATAATAGTTGAAAGTCTATGTGCAATCAACAAAGTGATTTGTTCTTTCCTTGCAGAAATAGAGCGTATGGTTTCAGTTATTTCTTCCTCTGTGATGGAGTCCAATGCAGATGTAGCTTCATCAAACAATAAAACCCTTGGGTTTCTAAGCAATGCTCTCGCAATAGATATTCTTTGTTTTTCTCCGCCGGATAATTTTAAACCACCTTCGCCGATTACACTGTTGATGCCGTTTTCGGCTCTTTTCAACAATGAATGACAAGAGGATTTATCCAGGGCTTGTTGAATTTCTTCATTGCTGGCGTTGGGGTTTACAAACAATAAGTTTTCTTTGATGGTTCCAGAAAACAATTGAGTGTCTTGGGTCACAAAACCAATTTGCTTTCTAAGGTCTTCAAAATTGATTTCATTTTCATCCAGGCCGTTGTATAAAATATTACCTTCTTGTGGACGATAAAGACCTACCAATAATTTCATCAATGTTGTTTTGCCTGAACCAGATGGGCCAACAAAGGCAACTGTTTCTCCGCGATGCACAGAAAAACTGATATTGTCAATTGCTTTTTGTTTTGCTGTGATGTGTTGAAAACCAACTTGATTGAATTGCAGTTTTTCTATATCTCCTAGATGAATAGGAACCTCTGGAACTTTTTCTGGTTCCTTCTCCATGAGCTTGTGGTAATTGCCAATAGAGGCTTCAGCTTCTCTATAAGAGAGAATGATATTTCCAATTTCTTGTAAGGGTCCGAAAATAAAAAATGAAAAGAACTGCATTGTCACCATTTCATGCGGCTGCATGGAGTCCTTGAAGATTAAATACATCAACAAAAACAAAATTATTTGTCTTAACGTATTCACAAGTGTTCCTTGTAAAAAGCTGATGCTTCTGATTCTTTTTACTTTGGTGAGTTCCAGCCCTAGTATTTTATACGTATCTGCATTCAAACGTTTCACTTCTTGTTGCGTGAGTCCTAAGCTTTTCACCAATTCAATGTTTCTCAAGCTTTCAGTTGTGGTTCCAGCCAAAGAGGTGGTGCTGCTGACAATATTTTTTTGAATGAGTTTTACTTTTTTGCTCAATAAATTGGTTGCGATACTGAGCAGGGCAATGCCACCAATGTATGCGATGGGTACCGACCAATGTATATAGATGGATGCATACACAAATACAAATGTGATGCCAACCAAGATGGCAAACATGGCATTGAGAAAGTAGTTGATGAATTTTTCTGTATCTGTTCTCACTTTAGTAAGTACGCTGAGGGTTTCACCACTTCTTTGATCTTCAAATTCCTGGTAAGGCAATTTCATTGCATGCTGAAGCCCATCCGTAAAAATTCTTGCACCAAATTTTTGTATGACTACATTGGCAAAATAATCCTGAAAATTTTTGGCAATTCTACTTACCATGGCCGTGCCCATTGACATCAAGAGCAAGGTGAGTGTAGCCTTGAAAAAGGCATCCCAAGTCATTCCAGTTCCATTCTCTTGCTGGGTATTGATGTCTTGTGATAGTTTGATGATTCTTCCAAAGATGATGGGATCGATCAGCGAAAAAACAGTATTGATCGTGGCCAATAACAATGTCAATGCAATAAGCCACTTATAGGGTTTGAGGTAATTTACCAGTAATTTCATAGGGTAAAATTACGTCAAATTTAAGCGATGATGTTTAAACGTTGAATTTCAGCTATTCCTGAATGTCCATTTAATCATTTCTTTCCAGGTAACTTTTTTACCATACAGCAGGATGCCGGTTCTGTAAATTTTACCTGCAAACCAAGTGGTGAAAATAAACCCACCAATTAAACTGATCATCGATGCGGCCAGTTGCCAGTAAGGCACCGTGTTTGGTATGCCAAATGGAATACGTCCCATCATGATAATGGGAGATGTAAATGGAATGATGCTCATCCACACTGATAGGTTGCTGCTTGGATTTGCCAATACACCATTCAACACAACAAAAGAAAAAATGATCGGCATGGTGATGGGCAACATCAATTGTTGAGCTTCTTGTGGATCTTCATTGATGACACTGCCGATGGCTGCAAACAATGAAGCATAGAATAGATAGCCCCCTAAGAAATAAAATAAAAAGAATCCAATGATCATAAACCAATTCACTCCTTCAGTTAAAGTTGCCTTGACATCCATGATCTTGGCAGCCATATTTGCATTTGCAACACTTCCAGTTGGAATTTGACTTTGCTGGATTTGCTGTGCTTGATGAATGGTATCTGCGGGTAAAAACAATGTGAGAGAGGTTGTCAATGCAGTGATGAGTGTGATCCACAAAAGCAACTGAGTCAGTCCAACTCCTGCAATGCCAATAATTTTACCCAACATCAGTTCGAATGGCTTGCATGATGAAATGATCACTTCTGCTATGCGATTTGTTTTTTCTTCAGCAACCCCTCTCATCACCATCGTACCAAAAATGAACATGGTCATGTAAATCAGGATGCCACTTCCAAATCCAATTCCATAAGCCAGCCCAGCATTGGATTCTTTGTTTTTTCCTTGCTCATCCTTCACGAGATTTTTGATTGATACATTTTCTTTGGATGCATGCTGAATTGAATCTAGCGTAGATTTTTGAATTCCTCTTTCCAATAACAAATTGTTCTCAACTGCTTTATTTAATTCGCGATCGATGTAATTGGATTTTTCTAGTCCCAGTTGTTTTTTTGAATGGATATTGGCAATCAGTTTATCCTGCTCAATTGAAGGGTACATCACTGCATCAAAACCTTTGCTGCTGTAATTGAGTGAGTCTACATCTGTGGTGAAAGTAAATATGGTTTCTCCATCAGCTGATTTCAATTGATCTTTTAAAAATCCAGGATCTGTTGCAACGGCAATCTTGGTCTCTTCCCTGATGGAAGCAGCGAAAAATGCTGATCCAAAAATAAAAACGATAAAAATCAATGGCATCAGAATGGTCATCAACAAAAATCTTTTATTGCTGACTCTTGTGATGTATTCTCTTTGTATGATAAGTGAAACTTTGTTCATGTTGATGTGTGTTATGCTTGTTGAAATTGTCTGCTCTCTGGAGTTCCCTGAACGAGTTCAATGAAAATATCATTGAGAGAAGGAAGTGTTTCATTGAATGAACGAATATTCATGTTCTTTTCAATGAAGTAGGAAAGTACATGATTGTTGCTAAATGACTCGTTGATTCTAATGCGCAACAGTTGGTGCTCAAGCGACTGAACATTGAATAGATGCGTTGCGGTATGCTCTGGAAGCAAAGGAGCATCGAATTCAATTTCAAAAATATTTTTCTTGAATCGCTGTTTTATTTCTGATACACCACCATCTAATATTTTTTTTCCTTTGTTCACCAATACAATATGGTCACATATTTCTTCCACTTGCTCCATTCGGTGTGTGCTGAAAATAATGGTGGCTCCTTGCTTGGCCAAGTTGAAGATTTCGTCTTTGATCAAATTTGCATTTACTGGATCAAGTCCACTGAATGGCTCATCTAATATGATCAAGTCTGGGTTGTGCAGCACAGTCGTTACAAACTGAAGCTTCTGGCTCATTCCTTTACTCAGGTCTTCTACTTTTTTATTCCACCATGACTCCATTTGAAATTTGATGAACCATTCTTTTGTTTTTTCCTTGGCTTCTTTTTTATCCAGTCCTTTCAATTGGGCTAAATACAGTACCTGATCTCCAATTTTCATTTTTTTATACAGTCCTCTTTCTTCCGGCATGTATCCAATGTTGGCTACATCGGTCATGGGACTAAAATGTTTTCCGTTGAGTTTGATATCACCTTCATCTGGAAAAAAAATTCCTGTGATCATTCTCAACAGCGTTGTTTTGCCTGCTCCGTTCGGACCCAGCAAACCAAATATGGAACCTTTGTTCACAGAAAAGCTGATGTCATCAACTGCTTTTTGTCCTGAAAAATATTTTTTCAGTTGTTGAACTTCTAAAACTGTATTCATGCGATGAAATTACAGCTTAGTATACTCAGATGATAAAATTATTGATGAGTGGCAGCAATCATTTTTGAGACTTTTATGCCATCCATGGCAGCACTGACAATCCCTCCTGCGTAACCTGCTCCTTCTCCACAAGGGTAGAGGTTTTTAATTTGAGGGTGATGAAGTTTTACTTCATCTCTTGGTATTCTTACAGGCGATGATGTTCTGCTTTCGGGTGCCACTATGATCGCTTGATCTGTCAGATATCCTCTCATTTTTTTTCCGAATGATTTGAATCCTTCCCGAAGTGTTTGAGATATAAAATCAGGCAATACATGATGGAGGTTCACAGATTGTACTCCTCTCAAATAAGATGTTTCTGGCAATGTATTGGAGATTTTTCCTTCAATAAAATCAGTCAATCTTTGTGCTGGTGCTACAAATTTACCTCCACCTGCTTCGTAGGCTTTTCTCTCTACCATTTCCTGAAAATCATGCAAAATTAAATTCCCACTTGTCCCTCGTCCCTTCTCCCTCCTCCCTTCTCCCTTCTCCCTCGTCCCTTCTCTCTCCTCCCTTCTCCCTTCTCCCTCCTCCCTCATCCCTCCTCCCTTTGATAACATCCTCCAACACAACCTGCACAACCATTCCTGAGTTTGCAAAAGGATTGTTTCTTTTGGATGGGCTCCATCCGTTTACAACAAGACTATTTTGAGAAGTTGAAGCAGTTGCAATGATACCTCCAGGGCACATGCAAAAGGAAAATACACCTCTGCGATTTACTTGATCTACCAATTGGTAAGATGCAGGTGGAAGATAATTTCCTCTGCCTTGCCAAACTGGACAATGGTATTGTATGGAATCGATCAGCGCTTGCGGATGTTCTATGCGCACACCCAGTGCAAATGGCTTTGGTTCAATGAGTATCTTTTTTTCATCGAGTAAATAAAAAATATCTTTTGCTGAATGTCCAGTCGCAAGAATGATTTGATCACCAGAAAAAACTTCACCCGTTGCTGTTTTGATAGATGTAATGGTATTGTCCTTGATGTTAAAATCAATGAGTTGTTGATTAAAGTGAACTTCACCTCCTGATGCTATGATTTGCTCACGAATGGCAGCAATGATACCTGGTAGTTTATTGGTGCCGATGTGAGGGTGGGCGGTATAGATGATAGATGGATCTGCTCCAAAATAAACCAGCAATTGTAAAATAGTATCTACACTGCCTCTTTTATTGCTTCGGGTATACAATTTTCCATCGCTGTACGTTCCTGCTCCACCTTCACCAAAACAATAATTGCTGTTTTCATCTAAGATGCCTTCTCTGTTGAGTAAGGCGAGATCTCTTCTTCTGTCTCGTACATTTTTTCCTCTCTCAATTACAATGGGTTTGATGCCCTGTTGAATCAATTCAAGTGCAGCAAACAAACCAGCAGGACCAGCACCAATGATGATGGTGCGATTTTTTGCGTGGTGTACATTGGGAAAATCAAATGACGGAATTGATATCTCTTGAAAAGGTTCATTTACAAATGCCTTGAGCTTGAGGTTGATTTTTACATCTTGCTTTCTGGCATCGATTGATTTTTTCAGGATGTGAAATCCACTGATTTTTTTAGGCTGTACAGCTAAGTACCTGGCAAGTTCTGTCTGGATGGTTGCAGCATCTGCAGCATCTTTCGGTGAAAGTTGCAATTGAATTTCTTGCTGCATGATCTAGAGGCCAGTTAATTAAAATGGCAAATCGTCTGCAATGCCTTGCTGACTTTCTGGATCAGGTGAAAATGCTGGAGGAGCATCAACGGGTCCAGATGACCCACTCATACTAACTTGTTCAATTCTCCAAGCATCTAAGTTGGTGATATAATTGGTTTGACCATTTTTCTCCCATTTTGATCCTTTGATGTTGAAGAGCACTTTCACTCCATCTCCAGTTTTGAAACGGTCAAGTATGTTGGTTCTATCTTGTACGGTTTGAAATTTTACAAAGTTTGTGATGGTGCGACCGTTGATATCTTCATTTGTTTCTACTACAAATTCTCTTGTTTTGAATGTTGCACTTCTTTGAACGGTTTCACCAATGCTTACAATTTTACCTGATAAATCGAATCCCATAACTTAATATTAATTTTTGCGAAGTTACCGTATTCTGTACGGAGTGAGAAATTGTGCTTGGTTAAAACTGATTAGATTTGTAGCAATTATAAAATCATATGCGTATCCATAGTTTATTTGCTGCAATGCTCTTTTTGTTGATAGGTTGTTCATCCAGTCAACAGATTAGAAAAGTTCAATATGCAGGGTATACCATTTCAGCAAACAAGCCTGTTGATTCATCTTATATAAGGATGTTGACTGCCTACTCGGATAGCGTTAATAAAACCATGAATGAATATTTGGTTGAAAATGAGCGGGATCTAACCAAGGAGACGCCCAATAGCACCTTGGGTAATTTTTTGGCTGATGCGTATCTATGGGCAGCCAAGACAAAGGTGGATCCAAGAGCAGAGATGGCATTCATGAATCATGGCGGTGTGAGAATCAATCGTTTAGCAAAAGGTGCACTAACCCGTGGAATGATCTATGAAGTCATGCCTTTTGATAATGTTTTGATTCTTGTAGAAGTAAAAGGCAATATTTTGAAAGATTACTTAGACAGAATTGCGGCTGAAGGTGGTGGTGGTGGAATAGCGGGGGTGACCATGAAAATAGTGGACAAAAAAGCATCTGATATTTTGATCAATGGGCAAGCGATAGATTTGGAAAGGGTTTATTACATGGTGAATTCAGATTATCAGGTAGATGGAGGAGGAGGATTCACTGCATTCAAAAAATTAAAGCAAAACAGATCCATGTATTTGCAACGGGATGCGATCATTGATTATTGCAAATGGCTTCAGCAAGTGGGTAAAAAAATAGTACAGGAACCTAAAATCAGAATCAGCAAATGAACAGAAGAAAGTTTATCATCAATAGTACCTTGGCAGCAGGTGCAACCTTTTTGCATGCAGATGGATTTGCTGGTGATGCAGTTACAAGATTAACCATTTTGCATACCAATGATGTGCATAGTCGGTTAGATCCATTTCCTTTTGACGGATCGCAAAATGCAGGTAAAGGGGGTGTTGCATCAAGAGCAAGTTTGATCAAACAAATACGAATGGAAGTGGAGCATGTGTTGCTGTTGGATGCTGGAGATATTTTTCAGGGGACTCCCTATTTTAATATTTTCAAGGGTGAGCCAGAAATGAAAGCAATGCGCATGATGGGGTATGACGCGGGCATCATGGGGAATCATGATTTTGATGCTGGAATGGAAAATTTTACTCATCAACTTGTAACGCATGGCAAGTTTCCCATTATCATGTGCAATTATGGGTTTGATAACACTCCAATGGAAAATATATATGTTCCCTATAAAATTTTTAATAAAGGAAAACTTAAGATTGGTGTAACAGGAGTTGGAATTGAAATGGTTGGATTGGTGCCAGAAAGTTTGTTTGGAGAAACCAAGTATCTAGAACCTATAACTGCTGCAACCCGCATTGCTGCTGAATTGAAGAAGAGTGGATGTGACATGGTGATTTGTATTTCTCACCTTGGAGACAAGTATGGAGACAACAAAGTAAGTGATGAAATCTTGGCAAAAGAATCTGAGCACATCGATTTAATTATTGGCGGCCATACCCATCGATTCTTTGATCAACCACGGGAGTATACGAATAAATTGGGAAAAAAAGTAATCGTAAATCAAGTTGGATGGGGGGGTATTCGGCTAGGCCGCTTAGATTACGAATTTTCCCGTGGAGGAGCAAAAAAATTAGAAAAAAATCAATCCATTTTGGTAGAGAAAAATATTGTGGAATAAAAAATTTTTTTTTCTCGAAACTGAATATATATTCGCCATCTGACTCGATTTTAGCATTTAAAAAATTGAACATGTGATCAGGCGCTAAAATCGACTCAAAACAAGACCCGAAATAATCAACAACATACGCAGTCGGTTGGAAGTGTGAGAAGGAGTGCAGTAACATAAGTCACTGACATTAGTCCTGTGCTTTGATGTTTCAGAGGTCCATTTATAACCCATAAAAATCTAAACCTCGTTAGGACTAATGGAAAAACCTTTTGAAAAAGTTTGGAATAATTGTTTGACGATCATAAAGGATATTGTTGAGTGGCAACATTTCAAAACTTGGTTTGAACCCATTAAGCCAGTCGCATTAAAAGGGAATGTTTTAACAATTCAAGTACCGAGTCAGTTTTTCTACGAATACATTGAAGAGCATTATATCAACTTGCTTGCCAAAACACTGAAGAGAGAGTTAGGCAAAGAAGCTCAGTTGGAATATAGAATCATGGTAGACAGTGGAAATGGCAATGCCAAACCATTGACCATGGATGTTCCGGGTCAGAATTTCAAAAGTTTCTCAAACAATGAAATGGACTTCCCCTTGGTTGTCAACAATCATGTAAGAAATCCTTTTGTTATCCCTGGTCTCAAGAAAATGCAAATCGATTCTCAGTTGAACCCCACCTATACATTTGATGCATTTGTGGAGGGAGACTGTAACAGGGTAGCAAGACGTGCAGGCAAAACAGTTGCTGAGAAGCCGGGTGCCACCTCTTTCAACCCACTGGTAGTATATGGTGGTGTTGGCTTGGGTAAGACCCATCTTGTGCAGGCAATCGGAAACGATGTAAAGCGTTTGCATCCTAATAAAGTAGTATTGTATGTGAGCTCTGAGAAATTCATCAATCAATTTCAAGACCATAGCCGCAACAATGCCATCAACGACTTCATTCATTTTTATCAGTTGATCGATGTATTGATCATTGATGATGTACAATTCTTCAACCGTGCTGAGAAGACACAAGATGCTTTCTTTGCCATTTTCAATCACCTCCACCAATCTGGCAAACAGCTGATTTTGAGCTCCGACAAGCCACCAAAAGATTTGGAAGGAATGCAAGAGCGTTTGTTGAGCCGTTTCAGATGGGGGTTGAGTGCAGATTTGCAAGTGCCTGATTATGAAACCAGGATTGAGATTTTGGAGAAGAAGATGAAGAACAATGGATTGGATCTCCCGAAAGATGTTGTAAAATACATTGCATATAATATTCAGAACAATGTGAGAGAGTTGGAAGGGGCTTTGATCTCATTGCTGGCTCAATCTTCATTGAACAAACGTGAAATCGATCTGGATCTTGCGAAAAAAGTATTGCGCAATTTCATCAAGACTTCTTCTAAAGAAATTACCATCGATACCATACAGAAAATGGTATGCGAGTTCTTTGATCTGCCATATGATCGCCTGTTGCAGAAGACGAGAAAGAGAGAGATTGTTCAAGCGCGTCAGATCACTATGTACTTAGCCAAGATTTTCACTAAAAATTCTCTTAAAACCATTGGAGAGCATTTTGGAGGAAGAGATCATACTACCGTCATACATTCTTGCCAAACGGTAAAGGACCTCATGGATACAGACAACATGTTCCGTGAGAGCGTGATGGAGCTGCAGCAAAAAGTTCAGCTCGCCGCCATGTAATTGCCTTTTAACTTTTACGGGCATAAATCTTTTGGGGATTGAGGAGTCTTTAGTAATTTCGCCCTCCCTGAAACGATAGGTTTCAGACGGTGGGGTGGATGAGTGGCTGAAATCAGTAGTTTGCTAAACTGCCGTACGGGTAACTCTGTACCGCGGGTTCGAATCCCGCCCCCACCGCAGTTTAAAACATATTCGGGGTGTAGCGTAGCCCGGTTATCGCGCCTGGTTTGGGACCAGGAGGTCGCAAGTTCGAATCTTGCCGCCCCGACACAAAGCCACTCATGGAGTGGCTTTTGTATTTGGTACCAACTCCGCATCTTCTTTCAAAGTTTATACTTACATTCAAAAAAAAATTTATGTCAAAAAGAATACTCTTTATGGTGCCAGTGTTGCTTGCTGCCATCAATGTAATTGCTCAGGAAAAAGTTGATCTGATGATGATCAATAGAATACGTGAAGAAGCTTTGAACAAATCAAAAGTGATGGACATCGCACTGCACCTTACTGATTTGAATGGCAATCGACTTGCTAATTCCCCTGGCTATAAAAGAGCAGCAAATTATGCTGTTGATTTTCTTAGTTCCATTGGAATCAGCAATGCACATCAAGAGGCTTGGGGTGAATTTGGAAAAGGATGGGAACTTGAAAAAGCATATTTCGCCATGACTGCACCTTATTACAAACCAATTCTTGCATATCCTAAAACATGGACTGCAGGAACCAAGGGATTAAAAAGTGCTGATATTCTGGTGATTGAATTGAAAGATTCCATCTCATTAGAAGCTTACAAGGGCAAATTAAAAGGAAAGGTTTTGTTGCCTGAAATGAGTTATCAATATGCGCATAGTTTTAAAGCTGATGCTGTAAGGTACACAGAAGAAGATTTGCAAAAAATGGCCAATGCACCTGCAGCAGGTGGTAGGCAACAGCGAGATACTGCGCAAATGAGAAGAATGCGTGAACAAATGCAAAGAATGATGGCCCCTCAACGCCTTTTGACCCTGTTGAAAAACATGGCAAAAGAGGAAGGCGCTATTGCGGTGTTAAGCTCATCCACAAGAAACCACGATGGAACCATTTTTGCACAAGGCGGTGGAACCTATAAGGCAACAGATCCTGATAATTTCTTAGACCTTGTTTTGGGTGTAGAAGATTATAATACGTTGCTCAGAATTTCAAAAAATGGAACAGCCGTTAAAGTGGATACTGATGTAAAAACTAAATTTTATAATGACGATTTAAATGGATACAATGTTATTGCAGAAATACCTGGTACTGATCCGGCTTTGAAAGATGAAGTAGTAATGATTGGAGCACATCTTGATTCATGGCAAACAGGTACCGGCGCAACAGATAATGCATCTGGCTCCTCGGTTATGTTGGAAGTCATGAGAATACTAAAAGCATTGAATGTTCAACCAAAACGCACCATTCGCATCGGATTGTGGAGCGCAGAAGAGCAAGGCCTGTTGGGCTCAAGAGCGTATGTGGCAAAAACTTTTGGCGGCAATGCAACAAATCCTAAAACCCCTGCACATGAAAAATTTTCAAGTTATTTCAATATCGATAATGGAACTGGAAAAGTGAGAGGAATCTATTTGCAAGGCAACGAAGCGTGCAAAGATATTTTTAGTGCATGGTTGGAGCCTTTCAAAGATTTAGGTGCAACAACTGTAACCATCAGCAATACGGGAGGCACAGACCACCAATCTTTTGATGGTGTTGGTTTGCCAGGATTTCAATTTATTCAAGATGAGATTGAATATGACACCAGAACACACCACAGTAATATGGATGTTTTTGATCATT
The DNA here is from genome assembly GCA_964344065.1 of uncultured Sphingobacterium sp. Classification (GTDB taxonomy): domain Bacteria; phylum Bacteroidota; class Bacteroidia; order Chitinophagales; family Chitinophagaceae; genus Pollutibacter. Next base: position 16,221 of record CAYFLQ010000001.1, read on the forward strand.
TGATTGAAAGCGATCTCAAACAAATTGCTGCCGTTGTTTGCTCTTTTGCTTACCATGCAGCTCAACGTGATGAAAAATTACCTAGAAAAAAATAATACGATGAAAAAAATATTGTTTGTTCTCGCAATTGCTTGTACAGCGCTTAGCTGTAAACAAACTTCAACAGATGCTCCAACATTATCTGATTATTTTGCAAAACAAGATACTGGCATTCAAACCGGTAACGAAAAAGTTATTCAAATTGAAAGCCTTGGGAAAAAGTTCAATATCTGGACAAAGCGATTTGGAAACAATCCTAAAACCAAAATTCTTTTATTGAATGGTGGTCCGGGTGGAACTCATGAATACTTTCAGTGTTTTGAAAATTTTCTTCCTCAAGAAGGAATTGAGTTTATTTACTATGATCAATTGGGTTGTGGATTTTCAGATAATCCGAACGACACTGCATATTGGGATTTAAATAGATTTGTTGAAGAAGTTGAGCAGGTTAGGGTTGCACTCGGTTTGAATAAAGACAACTTTTATTTGTTAGGGCATTCATGGGGTGGAATACTTGCTATGCAATATGCATTGAAATATCAGCAAAACTTGAAAGCACTCATCATTTCCAATATGATGTCCAGTTGTCCTGATTATGATAAATATGCAGAAGAAGTATTGGCTAAGCAAATGGATAAGCCCGTATTAGATAGCATCCGTGCAATGGAAGCACGCAATGATTTTGCAAACCCACAATACATGGGATTGTTGATTCCTAATTTTTACGAAAAGCATATGTTGCGAAAGCCATATGCAGAATGGCCTCCATTGGTTCAAAGAGCTTTTGCTGGAATGAACCAGTCACTCTATGTTACCATGCAGGGACCAAGTGAATTTGGAATTTCTGGGAGATTGAATGATTGGGATGTCAGCAAGGAACTTCCTAAGATTGAAGTGCCAACCTTGGTAATTGGTGCTGAGCATGATACCATGGATCCCAATCATATGAAGTGGATGTCGACTCAAGTAAAAAACGGAACGTATACGTATTGTCCCAATGGTGGACACATGGCGATGTATGATGACCAAGAAACGTATTTCAATGGTTTGATTGGATTTGTAAAAAAAGTAGAGCATAAATAAAACTTTATGAGAATTGTATTTTCATTTTTCCTTCTGTTGACTGTTGTTGGCGGCTACTCCCAGCAATTACCTGCACAGATTCAATTGCCCAATGGCTGGAAAATCAGTCCTGTTGGCAAATCATTTGAATTGGGCGACCTGCCCTTGAATATTGCTGTAAGTAAATCTTCCAAGTACATGGCAGTTACAAACAATGGCCAGAGTACTCAAACGATACAGTTGGTTGATGTAAAATCTGAACACATCATTGATCAAGTGGAAATTGAAAAGTCATGGTACGGAATTGTATTTACCTCTGATGAAAAATATATTTATGTATCAGGCGGACATGACAACCGCATATTAAAATATGAGATAGTAGATAGCAAACTGAAACGTGTTGACAGCATTCAATTGGACCGTTCTTGGCCAGTGAAAGTTGGTCCAGCTGGAATTGCGTTGGATGAATCGAATAATCTCATCTATGTGGTGACGAGAGAAGATAAAATGTTGTACGTAGTCGATCTTCGTACGAAGCAAGTCTTAAAAAAATACGGATTGGATGCTGAAGCATATGATTGTAAGCTCAATGTAAAGGCGAATGAATTATATGTTTCCTGTTGGGGTTGTGACAAAGTACTGGTATTCGATACCAAGAACAAAAATTGGAAACAGCCTGTTTCAGTGGGAGACAATCCGAATGAGATGTTGCTGACGAATGATGGGAAGTACCTATATGTATGCAATGCAAACGACAATTCTGTTTCTGTGATCAATGTTGCTTCCAAGTCAGTCATAGAGACACTTGATGCAGCACTTTATCCTAATTCCCCCAGTGGATCTACAACAAACAGCATTGCATTGGACCCTACAGCAAAGCGATTGTATATAGCCAATGCCGACAACAATTGTATTGCAACATTTGATGTGAGTGTTCCCGGAAGCAGCAAGCCTAAGGGATTCATTCCAGTGGGTTGGTATCCAACATCCGTTAGATTTGTCAACAGTAAAATTTGGGTAGCTAATGGAAAAGGAATGACATCCAAGCCGAATCCATTTGGTCCTTCACCTTTGCGTAAAAAAGAAGATGTTATCCATCATGGTTTTCAAGTGAAAGATGGTTCTCAAGTTGAATACATTGGTGGCTTGTTCAAGGGGACGATGAGTATTATCGACGTTCCGAAACAGGAAATACTGGATCAATATACACGCCGTGTATATGAGAATGTTCCATATTCACCTCAAAAAACTGCCAATGCAGGTATCGCTGATCAGGGAAATCCTATTCCAATGAAGTTGGGTGACAAATCACCTATCAAATATGTATTCTATGTAATCAAAGAGAACAGAACATATGATCAAATATTGGGAGATGTTGAAAAAGGAAATGGAGATACTTCATTGGTATTGTTTGGAAAAAAATATACTCCTAACCAACATGCGATCGTTGATCAATTTGTATTGTTGGATAATTTCTTTGTTGATGCAGAGGTAAGTGCAGATGGACACAATTGGAGCATGGGTGGGTTGGCGAATGATTATCTCGAAAAAACATGGCCATCCAGCTATGGAGGCAGAGGCGGAACTTATGGAGGAGAGGGCGAAAGAGAAATTGCCAATAACAAGGCAGGATTTATTTGGACCAATTGTAACCGCTATGGAGTATCCTATAGAACATACGGTGAGTTTATGTCTGGTGGAAAGCCAACTTTGCAAGTATTGAACAATCATTTTAGTGCTGCATATCCAGAGTATAGTTTGTTTGTTCCTGATACGACGCGTTTCAGGTTTTGGAAACAGGATTTTGATTCGCTGCTTGCCATTGGAAAATTACCAAGCTTCAATACAGTTCGTTTCGGCAACGATCATACGGAAGGAGTTAAGTTAGGTAGGCCAACTCCCTATGCCCATGTTGCTGATAATGATTTGGCGGTTGGCATGTTTATTGAAACACTATCAAAAAGTTCCATTTGGAACGAAACGGCAGTTTTTATTTTGGAGGATGATGCGCAGAATGGAGCAGATCATGTGGATGCACATAGAAGCACTGCATATGTGGCTGGTGGTTTTGTAAAGCGCGGATTTGTAGATCATACACCTTATACCACTTCATCCATGTTGCGAACCATGGAATTGATTTTGGGAATGGGACCCATGACACAATATGATGCTGCAGCCACTCCCATGTGGAGGTGTTTTGATAATGTTGCCAGGCCCATCCATTTCAAAGCCATTGTTCCTGATGTAGACTTACATCAAAAAACAACAGCCATGAGTGAATGGCAGAGGAAATCAGAAAAATTCAATTTTGCCAAAGAAGATGCCAACAATGATATTGAATTCAACAAGGTTTTATGGCATGCCATCAAAGGCAATATTCCTTTTCCCGGTCCGAAACGTGCCGCATTCCTTAAGTTAAAAGAGGAAGATGGAGATGATGATTAGCATGTAACTTTGTGATCAAGGTAACTGTGATGAAAAAGATTGCATGGGTTTTGTTGTCATTGCCTTTACTGTTCATCAGCTGGTTATTGATTGATCAGTATGCATTGCGTCCTGCAATTCAATTTCCAATTTCAAAGACATTTTCAGGTTCAAGCATCTACAATCCATATCAACATATGGACACGTCAGATGTTGCTCTTGCTAATTTACATGCACATGCAAAAGCTTGGAATGGCTTAACCAATGGAAGGGGTGATGGAAATGATATCTGGAATCGATACGATAGTTTAGGCTATACTTTTCATGCTGTATCACAATATCTGAATATTGACACACATCATCAGTCGTCCAGGAATTATATTCCAGTTTATGAACACGGAATCAATTTGCAGAAAACTCATCAACTTGTTATTGGAGCAACTTCAGTTGAGTGGAAAGACTATTTTTTTCCTCAAACCATTTACAACAAGCAATTTGTTATCAATAAAATTGCTGAAGATCCAAATGTGCTTATTGTTTTGAATCATCCTGGTATGCTAAATGGATACAGTACAACCGATTTTGAGCAATTATATAACTATGATTTAATCGAAGTATTGAATCCACAGGCACAGTCTTTTCCCCAATGGGATGCAGCATTGTCGACCGGGCACCCTGTTTTTGGCTTGGCCGACGATGATGTTCACAATGTATTTGATAACAAATTGCTGGGTAGATTTTATAATGTTGTTTACACCACAAACGGCAACCGATTTGGATTGTTGACATCCTTAAAAGAAGGAAATTTTCTAACGGTTTCTTTGCCAGAAGACAGCCGTTCTTTGTTAGAAAAAAGAAAGCAGATAGATGCCGTAAAATCAATTGTTCAATCAGTATCTGTTGAGGATGAAGGTGTTAATGTTCAATTTTCTGTAATCGCTGATACGGTTAAATTAGTAGGCCAGGCAGGAAAGCTCATCAAAAAACAACTACATGCGAAAGCGATTTCATATCATTTTTTGCCCACCGATACCTACGTCAGGCTGGAAGTGATTTTTAAAGAGGGCACAAAACTTTATATGAATCCATTTTTCAGGTATTAAATCTCAAATAGCATCGTTAAATACTTATCTTAGAAATCCAAAATTAAAAAAAATGCCTACTTCTCATTTTCGTTCGATTCTGTTTCTGTTGATGTTGTCTTCCTTCGGATTCAACGTGAACGCACAAAAGAAAACCATCAATAAAGCAGTTGTTGCTGAATCACCCGTTGTAAGCCTGGATGATCAGTTTAAACCATTGTATTGGAGGAATATTGGTCCAACTCGAGGCGGACGTTCTGTGACATCCATAGGGGTAAAAAACAATCCACTTGTTTATTATATGGGAACAACAGGTGGTGGAGTTTGGAAAACAGAGGATGCTGGACAAACTTGGAAAAATGTTTCTGATGGATATTTCAAAACTGGTTCAGTTGGTGCTGTTGCAGTTTCCGAGTCAGATCCCAATGTTGTTTTTGTTGGAATGGGTGAACATGCACCTCGAGGTGTGATGACTTCATACGGAGATGGAGTTTATCGTTCAACGGATGCAGGTAAAACATGGAATCATTTAGGACTTGAATTAACCAGGCATATTTCTAATATCCGAATACATCCTTCTAATCCTGACTTGGTCTATGTAGCAGCGCAAGGTGCTTTGCATGGTCCATCAAAAGAGCGTGGAATATTTAAGACTGAAGATGGTGGTAAGACATGGAAAAATATTTTGTTTGTCGATGAAAATACTGGGTGTGTTGATTTGAGTATGGATATGAACAATCCAAGGATTTTATATGCAGCTATGTGGGATCATCGTCGTTTGCCTTGGGCAATGCAAAGTGGTGGAAAGGGAAGTGGATTATACAAGAGTACTGATGCTGGTGAAACCTGGGTAAAGATTCAGCAAGGATTGCCCAATGAATTGGGGAAGATGGCTATCTCAGTTTCAAGAGCGAATTCAAACAAAGTTTATGCGTTGATAGAAAGCGATACTGAAAAAGAGCAAGGTGGATTGTTTGCATCCAATGATGGTGGTGCTAACTGGAAGAGAGTAAGCAAAGACCATCGCTTGGTTTCAAGAGCTTGGTACTATATTGAAGTGTTTGCAGATCCACAACAGGAGAATACGGTATATGTATTAAGCGCTGCTGGATTGAAATCTACTGATGGTGGAAATACTTGGACCAATATTTCGGGAACGCACGGCGACTATCATCAGTTATGGATCAATCCAACTAACAATCAAAATATTGTGATCTCAAATGATGGTGGTGCTGCAGTAACCTTCAATGGAGGAAAAGTGTGGACTTCTCAAAACAATCAACCCACTGCACAGTTTTATCGCATCAGTGTAGATAATCTATTTCCTTACAATATATATGCAGGTCAGCAGGATAATACTTCTGTGAAAATTGCAAGCAGAAATACACAATCAGGTAGCATTGGCGATCGTCAGTGGTCATATTCTGCAGGTGGTGAGTCGGCTTTCCTTGGCTTTGATCCAAACAATCCTCGATATGTAATGGGAGGAAGTTATCAGGGAACCATTGAGTTATTGGATACAGAATCTGGCGAAGGGGTAGGTGTAATGGTATATCCAATGCAATATCAGGCGATGCAGCCCAAAGACATGACCTATCGTTTTAATTGGAATGCACCAATTACTTATTCGAAGCATGAAAAAAATGTTTTTTATCATGCTGGAAACAGATTGTTTAGAACCAGAGACATGGGAAAATCATGGGAAGTGATATCACCAGATTTGACAACCCATGATACGACCAAGATGGGCATCAGCGGATATCCATATACCAATGAAGGGGCAGGTGGTGAAAACTATTGCACTATTTCTTATGTGATGGAATCTGATAAGGAAAAAGGTGTCATATATACAGGCAGTGATGATGGATTGGTTTATGTAACAAAAGATGATGGTAAAAATTGGACAAACATCACACCTAAAGAGTTAGGAGAATGTTTGATCAATGCCATTGAAGTTTCACCCCATGATCCTGCAACCGTTTATATTGCTGCAACAAAATATAAGTTGAATGATTTTACACCTTTTGCGTTCAAATCAACGGATTATGGAAAAACCTGGACAAAAATTGTGAATGGGTTGCCTTATGGGGCTTGTGTGAGAGTAGTTAGAGAGGATCAGGTTAGAAAAGGGTTGTTGTTTGCAGGTACTGAAACGGGTTTGTATATTTCTTTTGATGCTGGTCTCTCTTGGAGTTCATTTCAAAGAAACTTACCAATTACACCGATTACTGATTTAAAAATTCATCAGAATAATTTAATTGCTGCAACTCAAGGAAGGGCATTTTGGATTTTAGATGAAATGCAGCCCATCAGAAGTTTTGATAGTCAACAGCAATTGAAATTGATGCCCATTGTAAATGCTTTCAGGGTATCGGGGTATTCTATTTTTGATAGCAATGACGATGATACTGCTGATAAATATCCCATTACTACATCTTCCAATCCCGCTACAGGCGCAGTGATATATTATCATTTGCCTAGTGATTCTGTTAAACAAGTTTCGATTGAAATACATGATGAAAAAGGAAATCTGATTAGGTCATTCAGCAGCAAGAGCCTTGATATTCCATCAACAAACAACAGTTTAAAAAATGAGCCAGTCCTTACAGCCAAAAAAGGTCTCAATAGGTTTGTTTGGAATTTGCGAAGACCCAATATGCCTTCCATTGATAACGTTTACATAGAAGGAAATTATAGTGGGGGAAAGATTATACCAGGCGATTATACTGTTGTTCTAAAAGCTGATGGCATGGAACAATCGACTCCATTGCACCTCAGTGCAGACCCAAGGCTGAACTACACCATGTCTGAGTATGTTGCGCAAGACGAATTATTGAAAAAGCTCGAGAAAGATATGACTGACATTCATGTTGCAGTGAACAAAATGAATGCACTTTCAAAACAAATAGGTGCTGTAAATAAATTGATTGAAGCAGATGCTAGTAAATCATCTGTTGTTCAAAAAGGGAAGGAGATCATAGAAAAAATAAAGCAATGGGAAGAAAAACTTATTCAGCCTAAAGCGCAGTCTTATGATGATATCATCAACTTTGTAAATAAATTGAGTGCAAACATCATTTTTGTACATGGCGAATTGAGTGGAACAGTGCCTTATGTTACCAAAGGACAGGTACAGCGTTACACTGATTTACATGGCGACTGGTTGAAATATGAAGGACAGATGAAAGATTTACTCGCAACAGAGGTTGCTGCGTATAATCAATTATGCAGGACATTGGGTGTAAACAATGTGATGCTTCCGCAATAAAAATAAAATCTTATATTCATGGTATAGCCAACGATTGCCATGTTTAGAAAGATTTTATTGATCATACTGCTTGCTGGAATCAGTATTTCGTTTCAGCAACCACATACCAAAAAGAATCCCCTGCCCAATATCATTCTGATTTACATGGATGATATGGGGTATGGGGATTTGTCATGTTATGGAGCTTTGAATATTCAAACACCCTTTTTAGATAAGATGGCTGCAGAAGGAATGAGGTTTACCAATTTCCTTACCACCCAAGCAGTTTGCAGTGCATCCAGGGCATCGTTATTGACTGGCTGTTATGCCAATCGTGTTGGAATTTCTGGAGCACTATGGCCGAAAGCCGGTATTGGCCTGTCGCTTGATGAAACCACTATACCGGAGTTATTGAAGCAAAAAAATTATGCAACTGCGGCATTTGGGAAATGGCACTTGGGGGATGTAAAAGGGTATCTTCCAACCAGCCATGGATTTGATGAATATGTTGGTATTCCTTATTCAAATGACATGTGGCCTGTTTGGTATGATGGGACACCTGCTAAGCAGGGAACCAATAAATCCGGGTATCCGCCACTGCCATTGATCCAAAATAATGAGAAAATTGCAACCATCAGCTCATTGGATGATCAGGCGATGTTGACTGAAAGATTTACTGATAAGGCAATTGGTTTTATAGAAAGAAATAAATCCAATCCCTTCTTTTTGTATCTCGCACATCCAATGCCGCATGTGCCCATCAATGCAAGTAAAAAATTCAAGGGTTCAAGTAAGCAAGGTCTTTATGGTGATGTCATTCAAGAAATTGATGCCAATGTTGGACGAATCTTGAATCGACTCAAAACCTTGGGATTAGATAATAATACACTTATCATTTTTACAAGCGATAATGGTCCATGGTTCAATTTTGGCAATCATGCAGGAACAACGGGTGGGTTGAGAGAAGGCAAGGGAACAAGTTTTGAAGGCGGACATCGTGTGCCTTGTATCATGCGGTGGAAAGGGACTATACCAGCAGGTGTAGTTGTTAATCAATTAAGTTCTACAATAGATATCTTGCCAACCATTGCGAATATTACGCAAACAACTTTGCCCGATCATAAAATCGATGGCGTTGATCTGACTGATTTGATAAAAGGTAATACTGCACTCAATCCGCGTGAAACATTTTATTATTATTATAGAAACAATTCACTGGAGGCTGTAAGAAAAGATGAATGGAAACTCGTATTTGAGCATCCCTCGAGATCATACCAAGGACAAGCTCCTGGGATTGATGGATTTCCTGGAAAAGCACCTGAAGATGTGATGATGCCAAAAGCGTTGTATGACTTAAGAAGGGATCCTGGAGAGAGATATGATGTACAAGAGTATTATCCAGATGTTATAAAAATGTTGGAAGGAATTGCAGAGCAAGCCAGAGAGGATCTGG
>CAYFLQ010000002.1:0-24830 GCA_964344065.1 uncultured Sphingobacterium sp.
CCAGCGCACCAAGTGTAGGCGTGAGCAGTCCAAATGCTGCTACCGGTAAGGCAATGATGTTATAGAAGAAAGCCCAGAATAAATTTTGCTTAATCGTTATGTAAGTATGTTTTCCGAGTCCTAGTGCAGTAGGAAGCTTTTTTAAACCAGCGTTCATCAATACCACTTGTGCGCTTTGAATGGCTAATTGTGATGCTTCACTCAGTGAAATTCCTATGGTTGCTTTTGCAAGTGCTGGTGCATCATTGATGCCGTCTCCAACCATTGCAGTGGGAGCTTCTTTGGTCAGCGCAGCAATTTTTATCAATTTTTCTTCCGGACTTTGTTCAGGGATGATTTCATCCAATCCGAGTGCTTGTTGTATGTGTTGACATTTTTCTTTTCTGTCGCCACTCAATAGAATTGTTTTTAATCCAAGTTTCTGTAGGTATTGTATGATCTCTTTTGATTCCTCTCTAATTTCATCTTCCACATCCAGCCATCCAATCAGTTCATTGTTTTTTGTTATATATACATTGTGGTTGTTTTCAGGGGTAAGCTGTTGGGCAATTTTATAAGAACCAGCCCAATACTCATTTCCCTCTTTATCTATGCCTCTCATGCCAACTCCTTTCACTTCTTCTATAGATTTCCATCTGATTTCTTCTTTGGTTTTAAAAGCTGAGGCAATCGAAACAGCAATAGGGTGAGTGGAATATTTTTCTAAGGAAAAAACGATGGATTTGAAGCTTTGAACATCTAAATTAATTTCTTTAAAATTCGAAAGTTTGAAAGAACCAGTTGTCAAGGTGCCTGTTTTGTCGAAAACTACTTGTTTGATATTTCTAAAATTTTCAAGGCTGGTAGCGTTTCGAAACAAGATGCCGTTCCTAGCTGCTCTGCCAAGCCCAACGGCAATGGCTGCAGGTGTTGCCAAACCCATTGCACAGGGACAGGCAATTACGAGAACGGCAATACTTCTCATGAGGGCAGGAGTGAACGCATCCACGTAGATGTAATTTCCTATAAAGGTGAGTGCTGCAATGCCTATGACAACCGGCACAAATATGCCGCTGATTTTATCTGCTAAATGCTGAATAGGTGGCTTTTCACCTTGTGCTTCCTTCACCAATTGTAATATACCCGATAAAACAGTGTCATCGCCAGTAGCAGTTACTTGCGCTTTTAAAGAACCTGAATCAACGATGCTTCCACCAATGATTTTATCTTTTACTTGCTTATGAACAGGAATTGTTTCGCCAGTTAAAAGTGACTCATCGATATGAGCATCACCCCATAAAATTTTTGCATCAATAGGAACCTGCTCACCACTTCGGATCAAAATCAAATCACCTACTTTCAATTGAGTATTTTCTATGGGCATGATGACTTCTTGATGATGTTCATCAAAGGCAATCATGTTGGCCATCACCTTTTGCGACTTCATCAAGGATTTTAAAGCCCTTTGTGTGGATTGCATGGAAGCATCTTCCAAGTAATTTCCAAAAAATACCAATGTGATGATAGTGGCTGCAGTTTCATAAAATAAATATTGTTCTCCTTGCCCCATGAGGGTACCAATCAAACTATATGAAAACGCTGCAAGTGCTCCCAATGCTACCAGTACATTCATATTGGGTATTCCATTGCGAATACTTTTGATTGCACTTCTTCCAAAGAAATTCATTCCTACCAAAAAAACAGGTGTACAGAGTGCAAGTTGCAACCATGGATTCATCAGCCAGTGAATATGAATGACTGATTCAAGCATGTGCAACATCAAGACCAACGTAAAAGGCAGACAAAAAATCAATCGGTGGATGGTTGTTGATAAGAATGGGACGCTTTGTTTGTTGTCTGTATTTTTTGTGTCCACTACATGATAGCCCAAGTCATCAATTCCCTTTCTTAAGGTATCTGAGTCAGATCCTTCAATCATTTCAAATGTAACATCGCCGTCAATAGGATTAACCCGTATGTTTTGTACACCGTTTTTATCCAAGAATTTATTGATAGTAAGTGCACAGTTTGCACAGGTCATCCCCTCAACTTTCCAGTTTACTTTTTCCATCTCACAAAATTACAGATTAAATTACCTTCGTTGTCTATGCCGGAAGCTAAAAGAGTTTTCAAATTGAGTGAAATTGACTCGGTTGCCCAATGGATCATTGACCATGCAACACATTGCCGTGTAATTTGCTTCGAGGGCGACTTAGGTGCGGGCAAAACAACGCTGATCAGCGCTGTTTGTAAGCAACTTGGGGTAAAAGAACATGTCAGCAGTCCCACTTTTTCTTTGATCAATGTGTACAGCTCCCAGAGCAACCCTTCATTCAAAGAGGTTATACACATGGATTTATATCGGTTGTCTGGTGAAGAAGAAGCCATGCGAGTTGGAATCGACGAATACATCCATGGTGGTAATTTGTGTTTGATCGAATGGCCTCAAAAGGCACCAGGTATACTTCCTGATAAGTATTTACGTGTTCAATTAAGTGTATTGGGTTCCGATGAAAGATCGATCGAGTTATCTTAACCATAAAATTGAGTATCTTCAAGAGTATTTTTGAACGATGGCAAAAAAACCTTTTGTAAGTACAAGTATCCGTTACGAAACCCTGGAAGAAACTTTGGACATAAAGCCATCTGCTTCTTCATTATCGATCGCCATTCCTAAAGAGAGCGAGTTTCAAGAAAATAGAATTGCATTGACTCCAGATGCTGTTGGTGTATTGGTCAACAATGGTCATTTGGTATCTGTTGAACACAAAGCAGGCGAGGGAGCTCATTTTTCTGATAACGATTATGCAGACGCTGGCGCAAAAATCATCCATGATAAAAAAGAAGTGTTTAAAAGTGATCTGATTGTAAAATCAGCTCCTGTTTCCGATCAGGAATTGCCATTGTTGTCGCTCGGACAAACCATCATTTCTCCCATTCATCTTCCAGTGATGAAAACCCATATTTTGGAAAAGATGATGGAGAAAAAAATCACTGCCTTGTCTTTTGAAAATTTAAAAGATGAGTCAGGGCATAATCCGATCGTAAGAAGTATGAGTGAAATTGCAGGCAGTGCGGTGATGTTGATCGCAGGTCAATACCTCAATAGTGCCAATCAGGGCAAAGGCGTATTGTTGGGTGGTATTTCTGGTATACCTCCTACCAAAGTAATCATCATTGGTGCAGGAATTGTAGGTGAATATGCGGCCAGGACAGCACTCGCTATGGGTGCAAGTGTTAAGGTGTTTGATAATAATATTTATAAATTAAAAAGATTGCAAAATAATATAGGTGTGAGGATGTGGACTTCCGTGCTCGAACCTAAAATTTTGGCCAAGCAATTAAAAACATGTGACGTTGCAGTTGGTGCATTGACCTCCACTGGTGGAAGAACGCCAGTAGTGGTTACTGAAGAGATGGTTTCAATGATGCGACCGGGTAGTGTAATTGTTGATGTAAGTATTGATAGAGGAGGATGCTTTGAAACTTCAGAAGTAACTTCTCATGAGAAGCCTGTCATTAGAAAATTTGATGTGATCCATTATGGAGTGCCCAATATTCCTTCAGGATTTGCTAGAACTGCTTCACAGGCCATCAGCAATGTATTGATGCCATTGCTGATGCGGATAGGAGATGAGGGAGGATTGGAAAAACTTGTTTGGCATAACTTAAACATCAGAAATGGAATCTATATGTTCAAAGGTTCATTGACAAACTTCCATTTGTCTCAACGATTTAAATTGAAATACACCGATCTCAATTTGTTGATAGCAAGTCAGCGTTAAAATAATTTTCTACTTATATCTTACCGACCATATCTGATGGGATTACCCATGCATCAAACTCTGTTTCTGTTAAATAGCCCAGTTTAACAGCCATCTCTTTCAGCGTCGTTCCTTCTTTGTGCGCTTTCTGTGCAATTTCAGCTGCCTTGTAATATCCTATTTTGGTATTCAATGCTGTAACAAGCATGAGTGAATTGTTCAAGTGTTTATCTATGTTTTCATACAGCGGCTCGATACCTGTTGCACACTTATCGTTGAAGCTTACACAGCCATCTCCAATCAATCTTGCACTGTGTAGAAAGTTGTAAATCATCATTGGTTTGAAAACATTCAATTCAAAATGACCATTTGCTCCACCTACATTGATTGCAACATCATTCCCCAACACTTGCGCAGCAATCATGGTGAGTGCTTCGCACTGAGTAGGGTTCACTTTTCCCGGCATGATTGAAGACCCTGGTTCATTGTCTGGGATGAATATTTCGCCTATGCCACTGCGTGGACCAGATGAAAGCATTCTGATGTCGTTGGCAATTTTCATCAAACTCACTGCAACTGTTTTTAATGCTCCATGTGCCTCAACAATCGCATCATGAGCGGCCAGCGCTTCGAATTTATTTTCAGCAGATACAAATGGCAGCTTCGTAAGTGCAGCAATATGTTTTGCAACATTCACTGCATAATTTTCAGGAGTATTGATCCCTGTACCCACAGCTGTTCCTCCTAATGCAAGTTCTGACAAGTGGGGCAATGTGTTTTTGATTGCTTTTATTCCATGATCTAATTGTGATACATACCCACTGAATTCTTGTCCCAAAGTCAATGGGGTTGCATCCATGAAATGTGTTCTTCCAATTTTCACCACATGCATGAAAGTTTTACTTTTTTCTGCAAGTGTATTGCGAAGTTTTTCTATACCAGTCAACGTAGTTTCAACGATCATTTTATATGCAGCAATATGCATAGCTGTAGGAAAGGTATCGTTGGAAGATTGCGATTTGTTGACATCGTCATTGGGGTGAAGGAATTTTTCTTTGTCACCTAATGATCCGCCTTTCAAAACATGTCCTCTGTATGCAACAACTTCATTCACATTCATGTTGCTTTGAGTTCCGCTTCCAGTTTGCCAAACAACGAGTGGGAAATATTCATCAAGTTTTCCATCAAGAATTTCATCACATACTTGTCCAATGAGTGTGCATTTCTCTTCACTTAATACACCAGCTTCAAAATTCGTAATTGCAGCAGCCTTCTTCAGATAAGCAAAAGCACGGATGATTTCTTTTGGCATTTTGTTGCTGTCTTGAGCAATCTTGAAATTATCAATGCTTCTTTGTGTTTGTGCTCCAAAATATGCATTGGCAGGTACTTTTACCTCACCCATTGTGTCTTTTTCAATTCTGAATTCCATGGCGTTTGTTTGAATGTGCAAATTTACTTGAAATTGGGCTTCCTTTTTTCCAGAAATGCAGTTACTCCTTCTATCATTTCGTCAGAGGCAAATGCTTTGCCAAAGGCTTTCGCTTCTATTTGATATCCTTCTATTGAACTGTCGCTTGCTGCATTGGTTGCTTCAATCAATGCAGCCAATGCTGGTCTAGGTTTTGACATGATAACGCGCATGGTTTCCTCTGCTGCTTGCATCAGGGTATTTTGCGGTAACACTTTATTCACCAAGCCAATTCGAAATGCTTCTAGTGCATCAATCATATCACCTCTCATCATCAATTCCATGGCTCGTCCTTTCCCAATCAATTTTGTCAGTCGTTGTGTTCCGCCATATCCAGGTATGATTCCTAAGTTTATTTCAGGCTGTCCAAATTTTGCTTGTTCTGATGCATACCTAAAATGACAACTCATTGCCAATTCGCAACCGCCTCCGAGAGCAAAACCATTTACAACCGCCATGATAGGTTTGGTTGTTTCTTCGATCAGCATAAAAATTTCTTGGCCAATGATGGCGAGTTGTTCACCTGCTTGTTTTTCGGCTTTCAGAAATCCACTGATATCAGCACCTGCCACAAATGATTTTTCACCAGCACCAGTAATGATGGCAGCTCTCATTGATACAGTATCACGAAATTGAAGTATTATATCTCTGAGTTCATTCAATACCTGTTCATTGAGTGCATTGAGTTTTTCCGGTCTGTTGATGATGATTTTCAACAAGCCTTCCTTTTCTTCCGTGATGATTGTTGAATACATATTTATTGTTTAGAAGGAGCGATGATGTTGTACCCAATTTTTTATATAGTCTGCTATTTCTTTTGAGTGGGTTCCAGGGGCAAAAAGTTTTCCAACACCTATTTCTTCCAACTGTTTCATGTCCCCTTCTGGAATGATGCCGCCTCCAGTAAGGAGTACATCCTGCATGTTGTTTTGCTTCATCAAGTCAATGATCTTTGGAAATACGGTCATGTGCGCACCTGACAGGATGCTGATTCCAATGGCATCAACATCTTCTTGTAAGGCGGAAGCAACTACCATTTCAGGTGTCTGCCTTAATCCTGTATAAATGACTTCCATTCCTTCATCTCTTAAAGATGTGGCGATGACTTTAGCGCCTCTATCATGGCCGTCCAATCCAACTTTTGCAATGAGCACCCTCAATGGTCTTTGTTTGTTACCCATGATGTTATTGATTGAATTGTCCTAATCCGTTTTGAATTCTTCTCATGGTGGCATCCTTTCCAATGATGTTTGAAATTTCGAATACCGCTGGGCCATATTTACCCCCAACCAACATGATTCTAAAAGGAAGCTGTACATCACCAGGTTTCAATTGCAAGGATGCTGCTGTTTCTTTAAATGTATTTTCAATGGCTTCGGTGTTCCAAGTTGAAAGAGTGTCCAAACCTTTCATAAGTGTTAGAAAGAACATGGATTTATTTTTGTCCCATTTCGGTTTAACTGCATCAACATCCAATTGAACTGGATCTGAAAAAAAATAGGCCAGCTGTTCAATAAAGTCGTTGAGAAGTTGGCATCTCTCTTTGGTGATAGGAATAACCTTGTTTAAAACAGTAGCATCTGCTTCTATTCCGGCATTGTGTAGAATATTTTTTACCAAGGATGCAAGCTGATCTGTTTCAGCAGATTTTATCCATTCATGGTTGTACCATTTTGCTTTTTCAAAATCAAACTTGGCACCGGCCTTGTGAATCCTCTCAATAGAAAATTGTTGGATGAGCTCTTCCTTTGAAAATATTTCTTTCCCAGTTCCATCATTCCAACCCAACATGGCCAACATGTTGATGAATGCGTCTGGAAGAAATCCCCGTTCTTTGAATCCCTTTGTAATTTCTCCAGATATTGGATCCTGCCAATCCATTGCAAAAACAGGAAATCCTAATCTGTCCCCATCACGCTTACTCAATTTACCTTGACCATCTGGTTTTAAAATAAGGGGGAAATGCGCCCATTGAGGCATGTCGTCTTTCCACCCAAAATATTCCCAAAGCAGTACGTGCACAGGTGCAGAAGGCAACCACTCTTCTCCTCTGAATGCATGCGTGATCTCCATTGCATGATCATCTACTACAACAGCCAGATGATAGGTAGGCATCCCATCTGCTTTGAGCAAGACCTTGTCATCTACCAAATTAGCATGAAAGCTTACATCACCACGAATCATGTCATGCAAATGTATTGTTCGTTGCTCAGGCATTTTTATTCGAATGACATGCGCTTGCTTTGCTGCAAGTTTTTTCTCCACTTCCTCTTTGCTGAGTGTAAGTGAATTGCACATCTTCCATCTGGTTTCATGGTTGTATTGTGGAGAGGGATTTTTTTCCGACTTAAAATCTTCACGCATTTTTTCCAGTTCCTCTGGGGTATCAAAGGCATAATATGCATATCCTTTCTCTACCAATTCCAATGCATAGGATCTATACATTTCTTTTCTTTCGCTCTGTCTGTATGGACCAACATTTCCTGGCTGATGCGGACCCTCGTCAGGTGAAATGCCACACCAACGAAGACAATCTATAATGTATTGTTCAGCACCTGGAACAAACCTGGTTTGGTCGGTATCTTCTATTCTTAATATAAAACTGCCATGATTTTTTTTGGCAAACAAATAATTAAACAAGGCCGTTCTTACTCCACCAAGGTGAAGGCCGCCAGTTGGACTTGGCGCAAAACGAACTCTAACAGGTTTTTGAGACATGCTGCAAAGATAAGTACTAATGAAGGATGACTTGGTTTAGTATTGTCCGGTTCCTAACATGACTAAGGTGCATGCTTCAAGGGTTTCAATACCCACTTTGTTTGCTTTCTCTGCAAAAGATGGATTTTCTGCACCTGGATTGAAGATGATTCTTTTTGGATGAAGCGTTAGAATATAGTCTTCATATTCCTTTTGTCTATCGGGATTGAGATACATGGTTACGGTATCGATCTCATTAAAGGATTCTTTCTGGTCAGTAACTTTTACTCCATCTAATTCAAATGCACTTCTGCCGATGGCTTCTACAGGATGTCCTGCTGCTTTGAGTTTTTGTACAGCCATGTGACTGTACTGATACGATTTTGGTGAAGCACCTATGACAAGTGTCTTTTTCACTTTGTTCAATTAAACCAGCATCACTACTGGATTTTCCATGTATTTCTTCAGTGTTTGGAGGAAGGCAGCGCCTACAGCTCCATCGACACTTCTGTGATCGCAACTCAATGTCACTTTCATCATTTGTGTAGTACCAAAGCCATCACCTTTTTTCACAACCACTTCTTTGATTTTTCCAACAGCCAAAATACAACTGTCGGGAGGGTTGATGATGGCAGTGAATTCATCAATATCCATCATACCTAAATTAGAAATGGTAAAAGTGTTTCCTGTAAAGTCTTGGGGTTGTATTTTTTTATTTCTAGCCTTATCGTACAACTCTTTTGATTCAGCAGAAATCTGTGACAGTGATTTTTGATCTGCAAATCTCAATACTGGAACAATCAATCCTTCTGGCAAAGCGATTGCTGATCCAATGTGTACGTGATCGTATGTTCTGATAAAATCTCCCATCCAACTGCTGTTTACTGCAGGATGTTGTCTTAATGCCAATGCACATGCTTTGATCAGCATGTCTTGGAAAGATATTTTCGAAGGACTTACTTCATTCATTTGTGCACGTGCCTTGATGGCATTGTCCATGCATATTTCCATGGTTAGATAGAAATGTGGAGCAGTGAACATGCTTTCTCCCAATCTTCTTGCAATGGTTTTACGCATAGAAGTAAGTTGAGTATCAGTATATCCTTCTTGACCAGCTACAACAGGTCGAGCAGCAAATGCAGGTGTTGAAGCAGCAGATGCAGCTACTGAACCAGTGCCTTGTTTGAAATTGTCTATATCAGCTTTGATAATTCTTCCGCCGTCTCCAGATCCATTGATTTTTGAAAGATCGATTCCCTTGTCTTTTGCCAAAGCCTTGGCGAGGGGAGATGCTTTTAATCTTCCATCGGCTGAAACAGCCACAGAATCTACTGGAGCAGCCACAGTACTTGTAGTTGTTGAAGCAGCTGCAGGAGTTGAATTTACAGGTGCTGAAGCAGGATTGTTCAATGATCCAATCAATGCAGAAACATCGGTACCTGCTTTGCCAATGATCGCAATCACATCATTTACTTTAGCAGATTCTCCATTTTGCACACCAATATGCAACAAAGTGCCATCGGTGTAACCAACCACTTCCATGGTAGCTTTGTCTGTTTCAACATCAACAAGATTGTCATCACTTTTTACAGTGTCACCCACTTTTTTATTCCACTGCACAATTTTTCCTGCAGTCATTGTATCACTTAGCAATGGCATTCTTATTACTGTTACACCTAGTTGTTCTGGCGTTACAGTGGAAGTTGTAGTTGTTGTTGCTGGAGCGGTTGCACTTGCTGCAGGTGCAGCTGCTGGCGCAGGTGTTGATTCTGCAGAGATGAGTCCGTCAATATTTTCACCAGGCTTTCCCACAATGGCGATGATTCCATTCACTTTTGCAGCTTCGCCTTCTTTTACTCCTACATATAATAATGTACCTTCTGCGTAGCCAACAACCTCCATGGTTGCTTTGTCTGTTTCAACATCAGCAAGTACGTCATCACTTTTTACAGTATCACCTACTTTTTTATTCCATTTCACAATTTTTCCTTCCGTCATGGTATCACTCAGGAGAGGCATTCTGATCACTTCCGCCATATCGCAGATAAGGTTTAGTTGAGTAATAAATTGGAAGGCCGAAATTACGTCAATTTGGCTAAATGCGCTTGGTCTGTGTACAAAGAGTTGAAAGCCTTAATAATCGAGGTCCAGGTTCAATTGATCCCTCATTTCTTTTACCAGGGGATACAAGGAGATCATCTTTAAATATTGGTCTCGTTGAGAGAGGGTTTGTTCGCTGGGCAGCGGGTCCTTTTCTGCATCTGGGTCCAGGCTGATTTTGAATTGAATACGTGGGTTATTGAAGAAGTCTTGCATATGTATCAGCAACTGCGTTCTTTCCGACTCAATGAATTGTTGTTGAATTCTGGTGGTGACAAACACATCAAACTGGACTTCACTGGTTACACTGATGGCAGCTGTTTTCAAATTATGGTGACTCGTAACCTGGTTATTTTCCTGCAATTTTATGAGGTAGCTGTTCCAGGCTTCCTGTAAGTCTTCTTGGTTCAATAATTTGGCTGCTTGAGGTTCAAGTTTTCTGGTAAGAATTTGCTCTCTTATTTTTTTTAAAGCGCCGGCTTCTTTTGGTTTTTCAGATGGATGTACTGTTGGAATTGGGAGAGCCTTTTTTTCATCTAAAATCTGTGTATCAATTTTCAGAATGGCCTGATGAGGCTTTTCAGAAATGGTTTGTTGGGAAATGTTTTTATCAGACTTGGCTTTCTCTTCTATGAAACCTATTTGTTTGAATGCGATAGGTTTTATTTCCTCAAGTCGTTTTTTTTTACCAGCAGCGCCTTCATCATGTATGATGTTCACTGCTTGTTGGAGATAGGTCAATCGTATCAAGTGAAATTCAACATGTAGTTTTTTGTTTCTTGCTTGTTTGAATCCAATTTCAGCTTCATTGAGAATATTCAATGCGCCAATCATGTAAGCGGTTGAAAGCTCGCTTGCTATAGCAATATATTTTTTTCTGAATGCATCTACTACTTGAAGAAGTCCAATTGATCTCGCATCCTTGCTGATGAGTAGATTTCTGAAAAATGATGAGAATAAATTTAATACCGTGTCTCCTTCAAATCCTTTTTGATCTATCTCATCGTAGAGGCTCAGCACACCTGGTAGATCTTCTTTTTTCAATAACTCTAGAAATTGAAAAAAATATTCTTCATCCAATACATTTAAATGCTCTAAGGTGGAAGCATATGTTAACTGACTATTGGTAAAACTTACAATCTTATCAAGCATGCTCAAGGCGTCTCTCATGCATCCATCGCTTTTTTGGGCAATGAGTTGCATGGCTGCATTTTCAGCAGAAATTTTTTCCTTTGATGCGATCTCTTCTAGATAAGTGACGATATCTGCTGATGTAATTCTTTTGAAATCGAAAATCTGACACCTGGATAAAATGGTAGGTAAGATTTTATGTTTCTCAGTTGTTGCCAAAATAAATATGGCATGAGCGGGCGGTTCTTCAAGTGTTTTTAAAAATGCGTTGAACGCAGATGCGCTCAACATGTGAACCTCATCAATGATGTAGATCTTATATTTTCCTGCTTGAGGGGCAAACCTGACTTGTTCAATTAATTCACGAATGTCATCTACAGAGTTGTTACTGGCAGCATCTAATTCGTGTATGTTAAAAGAGGCCCCTTTATTAAATGATTGACAGGAATTGCATTTGTCGCATGCTTCACCATCTTTTCCGAGCTTTTCACAATTGATGGTTTTAGCAAGAATTCTGGCACAGGTTGTTTTGCCCACCCCTCTTGGTCCACAAAACAAAAAGGCATGTGCCAAATGGTTTTGCTGTATAGCATTTTTCAGTGTAGTGGTGATATGTGATTGTCCCACGACAGTAGAAAAATGCTGAGGTCTGTATTTTCTGGCGGATACAACGAAGTTTTCCATCGGCTTGCAATTTAGTCGTAAATTGTATAAGTCCTTGAGTCGTTCAATAAAAAATCACATTTTACTCGCATGAAGAAATACATCCTTTCACTTGATCAGGGAACAACCAGTTCCCGAGCCATTGTTTTCGATCATGGTGGAAACATTTGTTCTGTTGCACAAAAAGAATTCAAACAAATTTTCCCTCAACCTGGTTGGGTAGAACATGACCCTATGGAAATATGGGCTAGTCAGGGCAGTGTTGCTAAAGAAGCATTGCTAAAATTGTCACTGAAGTCTGTAGATATTGCTGCCATTGGCATTACCAATCAGCGTGAAACTACTGTGGTGTGGAATAAAAAAACGGGATTACCCATTTATAATGCTATAGTATGGCAGGACAGGCGAACTGCTGATTTTTGTGATGAGCTCAAGAAAAAAGGGCACGTTGCAATCATACAAGATAAAACCGGATTGGTAGTGGATGCTTATTTTTCCGGTACAAAAATCAAATGGATACTTGATCATGTTGAAGGTGCAAGAGCACTTGCACAGCAAGGAGAGCTGGCATTCGGTACGATAGATACTTGGTTGTTATGGAAACTTACTGAAGGTAAAGTACATGCAACAGATGTTAGCAATGCATCAAGAACCATGTTGTTCAATTTGCATACAATGGATTGGGATGATCAGTTGTTGACGTTGCTCGATATTCCTAAGTCACTTTTACCTGAAGTAAAAAGCAACAGTGAATTGTTTGGATATGCTCATGCAATTGGAATGGGAGAAGTTCCTATTGCTGGCATGGCTGGAGATCAGCAGTCTGCATTGTTTGGACAGATGTGCACGGGTAGCGGGATGGTTAAGAATACGTATGGAACAGGGTGTTTCATGTTGATGAATACCGGTGAAAAAGCAGTGAAATCAAATAATAATTTGCTCACGACCGTTGCATGGAAAGTGAATGGGAAAGTACAGTATGCTTTGGAGGGAAGTGTCTTTATTGCAGGTGCAGCTGTTCAATGGTTGAGAGATGGGTTAAAAATCATTCGTTCATCATCTGATGTTCAGCAACTGGCAGCATCTGTGAATGATACAGAAGGAGTCGTAGTGGTGCCCGCTTATGCTGGATTGGGTGCACCTCATTGGAATCCGCATGCAAGAGGTACCATCTTTGGAATCACCCGCGGCACAACAGATGCGCATATTGCAAGAGCAACATTAGAAAGTATTGCTTTTCAAACATATGATGTGTTGAAGGCTATGGAAGCTGACGCTGGTTTGCCAATCGCTGAGTTGAGAGTGGACGGTGGGGCAACTGTAAATGATTTGATGATGCAATTTCAATCAGACATTCTTGGAGTGCAAGTATTAAGGCCCGAAGTAATTGAAACAACTGCACTCGGTGCTGCATATCTTGCTGGCTTGTCTGTCGGTTATTGGAAGTCGGTTGATGAAATTTCTGCTCAATGGAAAGTCTCTGGAAGATTTAAGCCCAATATGGAAGAAGGGTTAAAAAAATCTAAGCTTCAGCTCTGGCAAAAAGCAATTCAAGCCGTGTTAGCCTGGACCAAATCATGAAATGAGGATACATGTTAAGTAGAGCTAAATCATTGGATGAAATAACCAATACCTCCTGTTGGGATGTTGTTGTAATTGGCGGAGGTGCAACTGGACTTGGGGTTGCTGTAGATGCTGCACAACGAGGCTTTAAAGTTTTATTGCTTGAAAAAAATGATTTTGCAAAAGGTACTTCAAGTCGAAGTACCAAGCTTGTACATGGAGGCGTTAGATACCTTGCACAAGGAAACTTGAAATTGGTAGTGGAAGCGTTGAGAGAAAGAGGATACCTGCTGGCAAATGCACCCCATCTCACCCACATACAGGAGTTTATCATTCCTGTATATTCTTTTTTTGATAAATGGTTTTATGCAACTGGACTCCTTGTATATGAGTTGTTGGCAGGAAAATTAAGTTTGAGTCGAACGAAAATCCTTGGAAAGAAATCTGTCGTGAATCGGATACCTTCCATCCATTCAAAAAAATTGAAGGGTGGAATTGTTTATGCAGATGGACAATTTGATGATGCACGTTTGGCCATCACACTGGCATTGACCGCAACAGATTGGGGAGGAACGGTACTTAATTATGCCAATGTGGTTGGATTGACAAAGAAGGAGGGAAAAATTTCAGGACTTGTATTCAACGATGAATTAACAGAACAACAATATAAAATCCATGCGAAAGCAGTCATCAATGCAACGGGTGTTTTTGTTGATGGCATTTTAGATTTGGATGATGAAGCATCGCCAGCTGCAGTGATGCCCTCACAAGGTGTGCATATTGTCATTGATAAAAAATTTTTTCCTACAAGGGATGCGCTGATGATTCCCAAAACAAAAGATGGCAGGGTTTTGTTTGCAGTGCCATGGCATGATGCAGTCGTGTTAGGCACTACGGATACCCCACTTCAAATCATCAGTGATGAACCTGTTGCCTTGGAAGAAGAAATCAATTTCATATTGGATCACTTCAATCTTTACAATGAACTTACTATCACCAGGTCAGACATCAAGTCCGTGTATGCTGGACTGAGACCATTGGTAAAAACGTCCAATAACAAAAGCACTGCACTCGCTTCTCGTGATCATACCATTCTGGTTTCGAAATCTAATTTGATTACCATCACAGGGGGCAAATGGACCACCTACAGAAAAATGGCAAAAGATGCATTGAACAACGCGGTGTTTGTAGCCAAGCTTCCAAAAATAAAGTGTGCTACCCGAACACTAAAGTTACATGGATTCGATGCATCTAAACAGTATGGGCATCTGTTATCTCAATATGGATCAGATGCAAAACAAATTGAAGATTTGATGCAAGCAGATTCATCTATGACAGAATGGATTCATCCTGAGTATAGTTTTACAAAAGCTGAAGTAGTGTGGTGTATACAAAATGAAATGGCTATGCAAGTGGAAGATATTTTGGCAAGGAGATCCAGAATATTATTTGTGAATGCTTCTGCCGCTATCAGTTCATCAGCGAAAGTTGCAAGATGGATGGCGGAAGAGTTAAAAAAAGATGATGCATGGGTCGAACAACAAATAAGTGCCTTTGAAGATATGGCTAAGGGGTACTTGCCATCATAAAAATCACTATCTTAACTACAAATACTTGTCATGTCGCCATTCATAGCTGAACTCATAGGAACAACAGTTCTCATCACATTAGGATTAAGTGTGGTTGCAAATATTGCGTTGGATAAAACCAAAGGAAACAATGCCGGTCTCATTGTTGTTGCATTCGGATGGGCGATTGCTGTTTTTGTGGGAGTCTTTATTTCTGCAGATGCAAGCGGTGCGCATTTGAACCCTGCCGTTACCATTGGACTTGCCGTAGCAGGAAAATTTGATTGGGCCATGGTTCCATCCTATTTGTTGGCGCAATTTTTAGGTGCCTTTATTGGATCTGTTTTAACATGGCTTGCTTACAAAGATCATTTTGACGTCACAAAAGATGCAGGTGCTATACTTGGTGTTTTTTCTACAGGACCAGCCATCAGGAAACC
Source organism: uncultured Sphingobacterium sp. (assembly GCA_964344065.1). GTDB lineage: Bacteria > Bacteroidota > Bacteroidia > Chitinophagales > Chitinophagaceae > Pollutibacter. The sequence goes on from CAYFLQ010000002.1 coordinate 15,377, forward strand.
ATTTCAGAACGTAATTACCGAAGCCATCGCAACGTTTGTGTTTATGTTGGCAGTTTTTTTCATCCAAAAAGGGGAGGTAAAGCTTGGCTCTATTGATGCCTTACCTGTTGCCCTGTTGGTGTTGGGTATTGGCTTGAGCATGGGAGGCCCTACAGGATATGCGATCAATCCTGCTAGAGATTTAGGTCCCAGAATTATTCATGCCATCTTACCCATACCAAACAAAGGATCAAGTGACTGGCAATACGCCTTTGTACCTGTAATTGGACCCCTCCTGGGAGCAGTTTTGGCTGCTATTCTCTACGGATTTCTCTAAAAAAGAGCTGTTTGTTGAAAATTTTTGGTTGTTAATTTTTCCAATCTCGGCACCTGGCTTACCTTTGCACCCTGAAATATAAATTTATCCATTTCAAGTATATAATATGTCAAACAAAGGAAAAGTAAAACAGGTGATTGGAGCGGTAGTAGACGTTCATTTTGAAGGTCAGCTTCCCGAAATCTACAACGCGTTAGAACTCAAAAGAGATAACGGTGATACCCTCGTCATGGAGGTTCAACAGCACCTTGGAGAAGACAGTGTTAGATGTGTTGCAATGGATGGTACCGAAGGTTTGATCAGAGGTACAGAAGTGATTGATACCGGTAAGGCAATTTCAATGCCAACTGGAGAAGCCATCAATGGTCGACTTTTTAATGTTACTGGTGACCCTATCGATGGATTGCCTATGGTATCAAAAGCAAATGGCAGAGCAATTCACGCAAAGCCTCCAAAGTTTGATGAGTTGAGTACTGCTACCGAGGTACTTTTCACAGGTATCAAAGTAATTGACCTGATTGAGCCATATGCCAAAGGTGGTAAAATTGGATTGTTTGGTGGTGCGGGTGTTGGTAAAACAGTATTGATTCAGGAATTGATCAACAACATTGCAAAAGGTTATGGTGGTTTGTCGGTATTTGCAGGAGTAGGAGAGCGTACCCGTGAAGGAAATGATTTGTTGAGAGAAATGATCGAAGCAGGCATCATGAAATATGGTGATGAGTTCAAACATAGCATGGAAGAAGGAGGATGGGATCTAGAGAAAGTAGATATGAATGGTTTGAAAGATTCCAAAGCAACATTTGTATTTGGTCAAATGAACGAACCTCCAGGAGCACGTGCTCGTGTGGCATTGAGTGGATTGACCATTGCAGAATATTTCAGAGATGGTGATGGCACTGGAAAAGGAAAAGACATTTTGTTCTTTGTTGATAATATTTTCCGTTTCACTCAAGCAGGTTCTGAGGTATCAGCTTTGTTGGGACGTATGCCATCTGCAGTAGGGTATCAACCTACACTTGCAACTGAAATGGGATTGATGCAGGAAAGAATTACTTCAACCAAAAATGGTTCAATCACTTCAGTACAGGCAGTATACGTACCGGCGGATGACCTTACAGACCCAGCTCCCGCAACAACCTTTGCACACTTGGATGCTACAACTGTATTGAGTCGTAAGATTGCTGACTTAGGTATCTATCCAGCAGTTGATCCATTGGATTCTACTTCAAGAATTTTAACTCCGATGATTGTAGGTGAAGCACACTACAATTGCGCCAACAGAGTTAAACTTATTCTTCAACGTTATAAAGAACTTCAAGATATCATTGCCATTCTTGGTATGGATGAATTGAGTGAAGAAGATAAACTCACTGTATCTCGTGCAAGAAAAGTACAACGTTTCTTGAGTCAGCCTTTCCATGTTGCTGAACAATTTACAGGATTGAAAGGGGTGTTCGTAAGTATTGAAGAAACCATCAAAGGGTTCAACATGATCATGGATGGTGAAGTGGATGAATATCCAGAAGCGGCTTTCAACTTGGTTGGTACCATTGAAGATGCCATCGCGAAAGGTAAGAAAATGATGGAAGCAGCAAAAGCATAATAACATTAACAATACTTCATGCAAATTGATATACTAACACCAGAGAAGAAAATTTATTCCGGGGATGTATATGGAATTCAACTCCCAGGTGTAAGTGGTTCGTTTGAAGTACTTGACCGACATGCTCCTTTGGTAAGTGCTTTGAAGACCGGCATGCTTAAAATCCTTCTAGATAACAAGGGTAAAACAATCTCTTATCAAATCACTGGTGGATTTATTGAAGTGCTCAACAACAAAGCAACTGTTTTGATAGAGAGTGCTGCAGTTGTTGCTTAATCTCCTTTTTATTGAAACACCCTGATGTAGTCTACCATCATAAATTGGGGAAAATATGTTGTTGCATTGGGGCTGCCTGGCCAATTACCTCCGACTGCTACATTGAAAATGAAGAAAAACTTTTCATTGAAAGGATAGGTTCCTGAAACTTCAGCCGCACTGAATTCTCCAATTACTTTGTCATCTAACAATGTTTTCAGTTTATCGGTTTCCCATACCAAGCTGTATACATGAAACTCATCAGCGAGAGAGCTGCTATTCACCAAGTTTTTTTCAATGTTCCTGCTTCCAGTGCCTGCTTTGTAGTGTATTGTGGAATAAACTTTATTCGGTTGATGCCCTAACATTTCCATGATGTCTATCTCGCCACATGCTGGCCAACCTGCAGTGGTGAAATTATCACCCAACATCCACAATGCAGGCCATATTCCTTGCCCAGAAGGAAGTTTCGCTCTGATATCTATTCTTCCAAATTTGAATGATTTCTTATTGAGCGTTGTAAGACGAGTTGAAGTATAACTCTTTCCATTTTTATTTTCCTTTCTTGCTTCTATGATCATCTTTCCATTTTGAAAGTATAGATTGTCACCAGCTGTATAATATTCAAGTTCATTGTTTCCCCATCCACAATTAGGACAACCATCACCTATATCATAATTCCAATCAGCAGTATTTAAAGTGGTACCATTGAACTCATCTGACCATACAAGATTCATTCCTGAATATGACGCAGGGGTTGAATACCCGGTTTCAGATACTTGAAATTTTGTATCATCATTTGTAATGGTAGCGACTCCAGTTGCAGTTGAAATGGAGGCATTGGTAGGCTCAGAGAGCGTTAAACTAAAGTCATCATCTCCTTCTTTGAATTCGTCAGCAACCACTGAGACAACAACCTTGGCTGATGTTTCTCCTGCAGCAATCGTGATGGTTTTATCAACTGAAGCGTAATCAGCTGGGGCAGTTGCGAATCCATCTTTACTGATGACTCTAACGGAAACTGATTTAGTAGATGCTTGATTTAATTTAATAGTAAATGTAAAATCAGTGGTTCCGGTGTTCCCCTCAGACAATGCAACACCGTCAATTGATAGGGAGGGCATTACTTCAATCGGAGGTGTGCAGCATACGACAGGCTCTTTCTTGCAGGAAACCAGCAATGCAGTGATGATGATGAATAAATATCTCATATTTCAAATAAGGTAATGAAGATACAACATACAAATATTCAAATTGTTTGAGATTTTTACAGGGAACATTTATTTTTGCTCGTGCAGAAAAATCCACGTTTTATCAGGCTTTCTATCTCCTTGTATTTTTATTTCTTGGGATTTATTTTTTCAAGTTGGGCATCAAGGATCCCACAGATAAAAGACAAATTTGACTTAAACGAAGCAGAACTGGGAGGCGTACTATTCATGTTACCGCTTGGGGCACTGGCAGCCTTGCCTTTTTCTGGTTGGCTTGTACATAAGTTGGGAAGTAAAGCGATGTCGATTGCCTCGGCACTTACCTACACGGTGCTTTTGTATGCCATTGCCATCACCGATTCTACCTTTACACTCTCGCTTGTGCTTTTTGGATTTGGATTGATTGGAAATTTCGGAAACATATCCATGAATTCTCAAGGAATTTCTATTCAACATCGAATCAATAAACCGATATTGTCCAGTTTGCATGCTATGTGGAGCATTGGTGCATTCAGTGCGGCAGCTATCAGTGGTTGGACGATGCGCATTGGATTTGACACGGTTCAACATTTCTTAATGGTATCATTGTTGGCAGCATTGATTGTTGTGATCGGTGCTTTCTTTTTAATTCCCGATCAAGGCATCGATGATGCAACTGCTAAAGTTTTTGCACTCCCCAATAAAAAATTAATCCTGCTCGGAATTATTTGTTTTTGTGTTGCGATGTCTGAAGGCGCAATGGCTGATTGGAGTTCACTGTATTATCGTCAAATCATCCATCAATTAAATACGATCAGCACAACTGGTTATACTGCATTTGCCATGTGCATGGCTGTAGGAAGATTGATGGGAGATAGGCTGGTTCAATCCTTCAAGCATTCAACAGTGCTTAAAACCAATGGAATTTTAATACTTCTTGGAATGACGTTGTCTCTATCCATGACTTTCCCCATCACAGTTATGATTGGTTTTGCGCTGGTAGGATTTGGAGTGTCTTCTGTCATTCCAATTGTATATATGCTTGCAGCCAAAACAAAAGACATGGCACCTTCTGCTGCACTTTCTGCAGTGAGCAGTGTAGGTTTCACTGGATTTTTAATTGGTCCACCTTCTATTGGATTTATTGCACATGAAGTAGGGTTGAGGACAGCGCTTGTTGTGGTTGTATTGTTGGGAATGATGATTTATTTCCTCTCCTCAAAAGTAAAATCTGCAGATTAATTGTACGATGGATCAAGAGGATAATTCATCACAGGATAATATGCTTTTCCAAGTTGCTTGACAGATTCTTTCCAAATTTGTGAAGGATTTTTATGAAAGAGCAATGAAGGTGTTGCTTGGATGATCAACCAACTTTTTTCTTCCATTTCACCGGCCAACTGTTTTTCTTCCCATCCGGCATAGCCAAGGTAAAATCTAATTTCTTGTTGAGTAATTTGATGGTGTAATACAAGCTCTAATGCCTTTTTGAAATCACCTCCCCAAAAAATTCCCTCTGCAACTTCTTTTCCCCCTTCAATGAGATCAGCACGCTGATGTAAAAAATGCATATGATCTTTTCCAACAGGACCCCCATCAAAGACCGGATGCTGCAGATGTTCAAAATCCGGTAAATAATCTCCTAGTACATCTTTGGTGAGTTTGTTGATGGTAATGCCAAAGCTGCCTGAACGGTCGTGTTCACACATCAATACGACGGATCGTTGAAAATTTGGATCTTTCATAAATGGTTCCGCAACAAGTAAAGTGCCTTGAGAGATCTCTGTCATAAACCTAAGTTAAATAAATTCCCTTTATTTATCTTTAGAGGTATAGGCACTTATTTTTGTTGAATGATGAAGAGAATTTTTGGTTTGATAACGGTTCTAACAACCATTTCCCTCATTGGTATTATTGTGATACAATATGCCTGGTTGAAGAATGTTATCACCATCAAAAATGAACAGATTGCCAACAAAGTGGAGATGGTTGAATTTGAGGTGGTTGAATCTTTGGTAGAAGAAAAAATGAAACTTGCTCCTAATATCCCCTTGGATGTACTTCCAAAAGGAGCTCAAGACAATATTTTAGAGCTGTTTGGTCCACAGACCATTGCTGAACATTTTACAGTCAAAGACATTCAACAAAAAATTGCAAAAGCATTTGAAGCCAATGGACTAAAAGGAGCAAAATTTGAATTTGCAGTGCTGTCCAATGCCAATAATATGGGTCCTGAGTTAGCATCCCCCGATTATCTTAGATACTATGAAGAAGGGATGAAGGATTCAGTAAATTATTTGTTGCATGTATGGCCACTCATGACCTTGCCAGATGAAGAGGCTCGACCTTATATGCCACAAGAGAAGCTGGTGTTGGTGATCTATGATATCCAAGGATTTGTATTGAAATCTGTAAGCTGGATGATTCTCTTTGCTATTTTATTTACACTCATCATTATTGCTGCATTTTACTTGACCATCAGAACCATTCTGACACAGAAGAAACTAAGTGAAATGAAAACGGATTTTATTAATAACATGACACATGAATTAAGAACTCCGTTGGCTACTATTTCTATTGCGGTGGATACCTTAAAAAATGAAAAGGTTATAGGAAACAAAGAACAACTTTTGAGTATTGGACAGATTATAAAAACTGAGAATAGCAGAATGAATACACAAGTTGAGCAAATATTACAAGCAGCTCAATTGGATGTGAATCAGGTATTGAAAGACATGAAAGATTTGCAGGTTCATGAAGTGCTGAAAAAAATTGAAACAAAGTTTGCGTTGCAGGCAGAAGAAAAAAATGCGACCATTGAATTGAAGTTGGAAGCGGAACGTGATGATGTTTCAGGACATCCCGTTCATTTTGTGAACATGCTAAGTAATTTGGTAGACAATGCCCTGAAGTATAGCAAAGAAGATGTGCCGCCTGTGATCACAATTTCTACTTCCAATGAAAAAAATCAAATGGTGATTGTGGTTAAAGACAATGGACTGGGCATGTCAAAAGATACTGTTTCAAAAATCTTTGACAAATTCTATCGGGCACATACCGGAGATGTACACAACGTGAAGGGATTTGGACTTGGGTTGAATTATACAAAGAAAATGGTTGAAGCACACCATGGAACCATTGAGGTCACCAGTTCTTTAGGTAATGGAAGTACATTTACTGTAAAGCTTCCTTTGCGTTGATGTTTAATTACATCAGAATCAACATACCATCCCCATAGCTTAAGAATCTATATTGTTGGTCAATTGCAGTTTGATATAAAGATTTCCATCGATCACCCAACATGGCTGCAATGATAAACAAGAGGGTTGATTGAGGTTGATGAAAATTAGTAATGAGTCCTTTTGCAATTTTGAATGTGTATCCAGGTGTAATACAAATTCCAGTATGACCATGAATTTTCTTCATTGATGCTTTTTTCATCAAATCCTGCAAGTGTGAAAATATGGTTGAAGGATCAGGTTGTTCCCATTGCATCCATTCAATGTGTTCCCATTGTTCCAGGCTGTTCATTGCTTCAAGCGTTGATTTCCCATGAAACAATTTGAGTCCAATCCAATACAAACTTTCAAGCGTTCTAAGTGAAGTAGTGCCAACAGGAATGATGGATGATGATTCCACCAACCTGTTAATGGTTTCAATTTCAACTTCAAAAAATTCTTTGTGCATAGCGTGTGCTGCTATGGTTGAAGTAGTCACTGGTTTGAAAGTGCCTGCTCCAACGTGTAGTGTCAAAAAGGACTTTTTGATTCCATGTTGATGAAGGTCTGTCAGTAATTCATCCGTAAAATGAAGGCCTGCAGTGGGTGCTGCAACGGATCCTTCATGTTTTGCATATACGGTTTGATATCGTTTGATATCTTCTGCTGTGGTATCTCTTTTGATATAAGGTGGTAAAGGAGTATTTCCTGCCGCTTGTATAATTTCATAGAAGCTGTAGTTCTCTTTCCAATTGAATGTTACCAGAAAATAATCTCTCGCTTTTTCTGTTAAGCTTACTGTGATGGTAATTGTTTCATCGTTCAATTCAATCTCTTTGGTCAGATATTGTTGGTCCTTCCATTTTTTAGCTCCTCCTATCAGGCATTTCCATGTTGTGTTATTTTTTTTAAAAAGAGCGTCGTAGTTGCCATCCAATGGTTCCAATAGAAATACTTCTATCGTTCCCTTGTTTTTATTTGAAAACAATAATCTAGCAGCGATGACTTTTGTGTTGTTAAATACAAGATGTGTATTGGCAGGTAGGTATTGGCTAAGTTGATGATATAATCCATGCTGAACATTGTCGTGTTCAATCACCATCAACTTGGATGCATCTCTTTTATCCAATGGTTGAAAGGCAATCCTTTCCGTAGGAAGTTCGTAGTCGAACTCAGTTATGTTTAGATCAGGAATAGAGGTCATTGAGGCCATTTTTTAGGTAATCCACCGGTTATTCACATCAATATTGAGCATATGCACAGATTTTCATCCATTTTTCTCTAAAACACTGTTCCAGCAAGGCTTTCAGCTGTGGAAAAATATAGAATGCTCATTTTGAGTATGAAAGTGGGAATTTGTGTTATTTTGTGTCAATAAATGGTTTTTTACATAACTAATTGTAAATGATAGGTTTCATAGGCGAATACGAGGCAACAATTGACAGCAAAGGTAGGTTTCTTCTGCCTGCAGGCATAAAAAAACAGCTGCCTGAGGGTGAAGCCCCTGTTTTTGTGATCAATCGTGGATTTGAAAAATGCCTCTCCATGTATCCTATGAAAAGCTGGGACCCTTTATATGAATCCATCAGCAATCTCAATGATTTTGACCCCAAGGTGAGAGAGTTCAGGAGATATTTTTTGAATGGGGCTATGCAAATTGAATTGGACGGAGCTGGAAGAATGTTGCTTCCAAAGAATTTGATGGAACACGCAGGACTCACAAAAGACATTGTCTTGGTTTCTGCTGTGAACAAAATGGAAATATGGGACAAGAATAAGTATCAGCAGTTCTTTGAAAAATTTTCTCCAGAAACCTTCAGCAACCTTGCTGCTGAGGTCATGGCTAAGAAAGATCAACAATGAAAATTTGAAAGGGATGTTGCCCAAGAAGCAGAAAGGTGAACAGTTGGTAAAAGGTGATCAAGCCGCATACCATGTTCCGGTGCTGCTAACCGAGGCTGTAGATGCATTGAACATTGATCCAAATGGGATCTATGTGGATTGCACTTTTGGTGGTGGCGGTCACTCCCGAGTAATATTGAGCAGGCTCGGTCCAAATGGCAAATTGATTGCTTTTGATCAGGATGCAGACGCGAAAAATAATGTACCTGCTGATACACGCGTTTTATTTATTCCTCACAATTTTCGACATCTTTCCAAATTTTTGCGGTTGCACAACATGCATGCTGTTGACGGAATTCTTGCAGACCTGGGTGTGAGCAGTCACCAATTTGATGAGCCTTCAAGAGGTTTTTCTATTCGCTTTGATGCACCCTTGGACATGCGAATGGATCAATCATCTGAACTTACCGCTTCTGCATTGATCAAAAAATCTTCTGCTGAAGAATTGCAATGGATTTTCCAGGAGTACGGTGAAGTTTCTAATGCCAAAACCTTGTCGCAGCTGCTTGCCAACCATAGTTTGCATGCAACCATCAAGACCATTGAAGAATTCAAGTCGATCATCGCACCTGTTGTCAAAGGCAATCCCAATAAGTATTTGGCGCAAGTATTTCAGGCATTGAGAATCGCTGTCAATGATGAAATGGGTGCTTTAAAAGATTTGATGCGTCAATCAGTTGATGTGCTAAAGCCTGGAGGAAGAATTGTCATGATCACATTTCACAGCATTGAAGACAGGATGGTTAAACAGTTTTTTAAATCTGGTGATGAATCGACTATGGTGAGTGATCCGGTATATGGGACAAAAATTTCAAACCCTTTGAATGTTGTTTCAAAGAAGCCCATTGAACCAAGTGATGATGAAATCAAAAGAAATCCCAGATCAAGAAGTGCAAGAATGCGCATAGCAGAAAAAATGTAAATGAAAGAGCGTAAAAATAATAGAGAGAACAAATGGTTTTTTGTC
>CAYFLQ010000003.1:0-19591 GCA_964344065.1 uncultured Sphingobacterium sp.
CGGTGTTCTTCCCAAACCAGCATTGAGATAAGTTCATCCTTTTTGTTAACTTCAATATCAATTGATCATTAATATTGAAGAAAACAATGAAGAAGATTTTATACTTGAATATGCTCCTCTGTGCATCTTTATTTTCATTTGCACAGTCCTTCAAAAAAATTCACGCAGATGCAGTTGTCATTGATACACACAATGACTTCATCAGCACCAGCATTGAGAAAAAAGTAAGTTTTGAACAACACTTGAAAGGTGTCACTCATTCTGATTTAAAAAGAATGAAAGAAGGTGGAATCGATATCCAAATTTTTTCCATCTTTTGTGATGAAAATTATGGCAAGGGCACTGCCTATGCATTTGCAAATCAGGAAATGGATTCCATGTATGCCATCATTCAAAGAAATCCGAAAAAAACCATGCTCGTAAAAACACCCCAAGATCTTGAAGCAGCTGTGAAAGCAGGAAAATTAGGTTGTATGATGGGAGTGGAAGGTGGACATATGATGGAAGACAGATTGGATTACCTCGACAGTTTATACAAAAGAGGTGCACGTTATATGACGCTTACATGGAACAACAGTACAGATTGGGCCAGCTCCGCTGTAGATGAAAGAGCAAAAAATGATCTTGGCCATCCTTATGGACTGAATGCATTTGGAGAGAAGATTGTAGAACATATGAACCAACTTGGAATGATTGTTGACATCTCACATGTTGGAGAAAAAACATTTTATGATGCAGTACGTGTTTCAAAAAAGCCCGTGATCGCCTCACATAGTTGTGCATATAGTCTTTGTCCTGTTCCTAGAAACATGACGGATGATCAAATAAAAGCATTGGGCAAAAACGGTGGAGTGATTCACCTCAATTTCAATTCTGGATTTGTTGACAGCAGCTTCAATACAAAAAATCGTGCATTCATTCAAAGACACCAGGCCGAAAAAGATGCCTTGCTGAAAACAAATCCAAGTGATTTTTTTGCCAATATGCGCATCAACGAAAAATACAAAAATGAAATTGATGATGCACGCCCAACACTTGCACAACTCCTTGACCATCTTGATCACATTGTCAAATTGATTGGAGTTGACCATGTGGGACTCGGATCAGATTTTGATGGCATCAATTCATCCCCCAGAGAACTGAATGATGTTGCAGACATGCCGTTGATCACAAAAGCGTTGATGGAAAGAGGATATAATGCAACAGATATCAAAAAAATATTGGGAGGAAATTTCATTCGCGTCTTTAAAGAGAACCAACAATGAAAAACATTCTGATCATCTCACTACTTTGTTTTGTTCATATAAGCGTTGCACAAAACAAAACAGATATCGCAAGATGGGAAACAACTGCTAAACGTGTAAATATCATACGTGATAAATGGGGCATCCCACACATCTTTGGAAAGTCAGATGCAGATTGTGTATTCGGATTGTTATACGCACAATGTGAAGATGATTTTCAACGAGTGGAGATGAATTATATTACCATGCTCGGCAGAACAAGTGAAGTAAAAGGAGAGGACCACTTGTATGAAGACTTGTTGGTGAAAATGGTGATCGACTCCGCAGCATCTGTTCAAGATTATCAAAAAAGTCCTGAGTGGATGAAAAAATTATTGAATGCATTTGCAGACGGTGTGAATTATTTTCTCTACACCCATCCACAGGTAAAACCAGCATTGCTGAAAGAATTCAAACCCTGGTATCCACTTACCTATACAGACGGAAGTATTTCTGCCATCCAAACAAGCAATCTGACTGCAAAGGATATTAAAAATTTTTATGCTGATATTTCATCAGATCTGACACATATCAAACAAAGAGACCATGAACAGTTGATTGGTTCAAATGGATTTGCCATTGCCCCATCAAAGTCAATTTCAGGAAATGCGATGCTGTACATCAACCCGCATGTCACGTTTTACTTCAGACCAGAAGTACATATGATCAGTGAAGAGGGATTGAACACCTATGGTGCTGTTACTTGGGGACAATTTTTTGTGTACCAAGGATTCAATGAACATTGTGGATGGATGCATACATCAAGCGAAGCAGATGTTGCAGATTTATATGAAGAAACTATTGTCAAAGGGAAAGAGGGCATTTTTTATAAACATGATAATACATTGAAGCCTGTCAATATTCAAACGATAGAAATAGGGTATAAAACAAACAACGGTGTAGGAAGAAAAAAATTCAATGTATATACCACGCATCATGGTCCTGTTATGGCAAAAGAAGAAGATAAATGGATTACCATGCAATCCAATAATAGATCATTGAATGGATTGATACAATCATGGAGCAGAACGAAGGCCAAGACATTTGCTGAATTTAAATCCATCATGGATCTAAGAGAAAATGTTTCAAACAATACTGTGTATGCAGATGATCAAGGAAATATTGCATACTGGCATGGAAACTTTATGCCCAAGAGAGATATTCGTTTTGATTGGAATGATAAAGTTGATGGATCAACTTCTGCTACCGATTGGAAAGGCTTACATACCGTGGATGAAACTGTACACCTGTATAACCCAACCAATGGCTGGTTGCAAAATTGTAACTCCAATCCATTCACTGCAGCGGGTCCCGGCGTACTGTCTAGAAAAAAATATCCAACCTACATGGCACCTGATGCTGAAAATTTCAGAGGCATCAATGCAGTCAAGGTATTAAGCAATACAGGAAAATTAGACATCAATGGATTGATCAAAGCAGGATATGATACCTATTTATCAGCCTTTGATATTTTACTTCCTTCATTGTTTGCTTCTACCAGAACTCAAATCGCAGACAATATCAAACCAGATATTATGAAAGCGATTCAAATATTGAATGAGTGGGATAGAAGATCATCTGCAAATTCAGTAGCAACCACCATAGCGATACTCTGGGCGGAAAGAGTGCTGCCTTATTTAATGAGAGATAAAAAAGGAGATATTGATCTCACACTGGAGTTATCACGCTTATTAAAAGAAATGCCTGAGAATGAAAAGATCAATTACTTGAATGAAGTACTCAGAAAATTAAAATCTGATTTCGGAACATGGGAAGTGAAATGGGGTGAGCTTAACCGTTTTCAAAGAATTGAAAATAAGATAACCCTTCATTATGACGACGCTCAACCAAGCATCCCTTCTCCATTTGCATCATCCATGTGGGGCAGTCTGCCTTCATTCAACAGCAGAACATTCGACAATACAAAAAAGAGGTATGGTTATGGAGGAAACAGTTTCATCTGTGCAGTGGAGTTTGGGAAAAAAATAAAAGCGAAATCATTGTTGGCAGGAGGAGAGAGCGGAGACCCCAATTCTAAGCACTTTAAAGACCAGGCTGAAATGTATACTTCAGGACAATTCAAAGACGTACTTTTTTATAAAGAAGATATTTTGAAAAATTCAGAAGAACAATACCGCCCAGGAGAAAAAAGAAAATAAACGAATGCTTATGAAAACCTATTTCACTCTTCTACTATCAATCATTTCATTTGCTGGAATTTCACAGGAGATCGGACTGCAACTTTACTCAGTCAGAAACCAGGTTAAAGAAGACCTGAAGGGAACGTTACAAAAAGTGAGATCCATGGGTATCAAAGAACTGGAAGGTGGCGATACCTATGGAATGAATATGGATGAATACATGAATATGATTCATGAGATGGGTTTTCAAATGAAAGGAATCGGTGTTGACTATGATGCATTAACAAAAGATCTCAGCCCAGTAATCGAACAGGCTAAAAAAATGAAAGCGAAAAATGTCATTTGCTTTTGGATTGGCCATAATGGTAATGAATTTAATATGTCGGATGTTGAAGAAGCAGCAAGAAGATTTAATCAAGCAGGAAAGATTTTAAAAGAAGCAGGTCTGCAATTCAGTTACCATGTGCATGGATATGAATTCCGTCCTTCACCCAATGGAACACTGTTTGATGATCTAATGTTGAAGACAAATCCGAAGTATGTGAATATTGAATTGGATGTATTTTGGGCAAAGCAAGGATGTGCTGATCCTGTAGAAATTATTCGCAAATACCCATCTCGCGTTAAAATGCTTCATCTGAAAGACAGAGAAAAAGGAGTGGCTTGTAATAATAAAGGATCAGCAGATGAAGAAACCAATGTAGTGTTGGGACAAGGCGATGTAAATATTGCAGAAGTCATGAAAGCTGCAAAGAAAGCAGGAGTTAAACACTATTTCATCGAAGATGAATCGTTTCGTGTGATGAAACAGTTACCGCTGAGCATAGCATATTTGAAAGGGCTTCATTAAACTACAACCAATTCATAATAATCAGAAGGATTCAAGTATTCTTCCGCCAATGCTTTTAGCTCTTTTGCTTCAATGGTTTTGATAATATCCACATAATAATTAAAATGGCTTTCGTTCATTCCATGAAGAATAAGATTCTTCCACCTGCCAATGATATGAAACGGACCATCTAAGTCACCAAGCAAGGTACCAATCAGATAATTTTTTACAAGCAGTAATTCATCCTTGCCAACTTCATGTAAACGCAACTGCTCCATTTCATGATACACTTCTTTTACTGTAGCCTCACAAACATCACGTCCTGCTTCAGTGCTGATAAGTATTGCACTCGCATGGATGTGATTCATCAGATAACTATAAATTCCATAGGTATATCCTTTATCTTCTCTGATATTGGCCATCAATCGAGATCCGAAAAATCCTCCAAATAATACGTTCAACACTTGCAACTTTGGAAACACTGGATCGCTTGGCAATGGACAAGAACGAGCAATTCGAATTGCTCCCTGAACACCATCCGGATCATTGAGAATGTTCCATTTTTTTTGTGGTGATGATATGATAGTATGACTGGCCTTGCTCAATTCAGTTTTATTAAAAGGAAGCACTCCAAAATATGTATTCAGCATTTGCTGATAATTGGCTGGAAGAATGCCTGCAGAAAAAATAGTACAATGACCATTTTTATAAAATGACTGATAGTATTGGATGAGATCAGCCCTCTGAATTGCATCATAATCTTCCATCTCACTGAATACTCCATATGGATGTTGTTCGCCAAAAAGCAATGCGTCAATTTTACGCCCAGCAATAAAATCACATTTTTTCAAATTGACTGCCAATCGCTGCTTCATGTTTTGTTTGTAAATCTGTAACTCATCTTCAGGCATGATGGCATCTATAAATAGTTCCTGAACGAGTGGGAGCAAGTGCTCTAATTGTTTTGTAAGGCAGTGCAGCGACACTACCGCTGTTTCATTGTAACAACTTCTATTGAGATACGCTCCATAAAAATCAACACGCTCATTGATTTCAAAAGCTGATTGTGTAGAGGTTCCATTCTTGATTAGAAAATTGGTTGCAGAAGCTATCAGCTTTCGTTCTTCAAACCAGTTTCCAGCTTTAAAAACCCATTCAATTTGAACAACATCCTCTGTACCAGCTTGAACATTGTATACGTCAACTCCATTGTCTAATGTGAATTGATCTGGTTTTTTCAATCCGATACTATATTCAACAGCATCTTTTATATGTGGGGCTTGTGCTCTGTTCAACATCTTTGAAATTTTAATTGGCCAAATACCAAATGGTATTGCTGTTGCTGTCTTTTAATACTTCTGTTGCGACTCGCTGAAGATCTGAAGTGGTAACCTCTTGATATTTCTTAAACTCACCATTCATCCATTCACCATCTCCCAACAATTCATAGAAAGCAAGACTACCAGCTCTGTTCATCACACTCATATCTTCAAAGGCCATGACGCTTTCTGTTTTATTTTTTACTTTTTGTAATTCACGGTCATCCATCACTTGTTCTCTTACTTTATCTAGCTCAGATTCAATGGCATCTTCAGCCTGCTGTATGTCTACTCCTTTAACCAACTGCCCTTCAATGGTGAACAAGCCTCTGTCTAAACTTCCAAAATGGTAACAATTGATATGCGCAAACAATTGTTGTTCTTTTACGAGTGCTTGATACAATCTTGAAGAAGCACCGCCACCCAAAATATCAGTAAGCAAATCAGTAGTGTAATAGTCCTGGTCTAACCTCGAAGCCATGTGCCAGGTCTTATAAATCGCATCCATGGGAACATTGCGTTTGACAGTCATTCTTCTTGCGCCTTGCTGCATTGGCTCTTGCTGAATATTTCTTTGGTATTTCTCACCAGATGGAATTCCCCCAAACCATTTTTCAGCCAATGTTTTTACTTGATCTGTTTTCACATTTCCTGCCACAACGAGAATGGCATTAGATGGATTGTAATGTTTAGAAAAGAAATTTTTTACATCTTCCAATTTTGCATCCTCGATATGAGATAGTTCTTTGCCAATGGTCATCCATTTATATGGATGAACCTTGTAAGCAAGATCCCTCATCATATGCCATACATCACCATAAGGTTTGTTGATATAATGTTCTTTAAACTCTTCACACACTACTTTTCTTTGTACATCAAGACTTTTCTTGCTGAATGCCAAACTCAACATTCGATCACTTTCCAGCCAAAATGCGGTTTCAAGATTTTCTGCGGGCAGTTGACAATAATAATTGGTTAAATCATTCGTGGTGTATGCATTGTTCTCCCCTCCAGCCAATTGCAATGGTTCGTCATAATCTGGGATGTGGACAGAACCCCCAAACATCAAATGTTCAAATAAATGCGCAAAGCCTGTTTGAGACTCAACTTCATCTCTTGCACCTACATCATATAAAACATTGACAACAGCCATAGGTGTGCTTAGATCCTGATGCACCAATACTTTTAGCCCATTGTTCAATACAAATCGTTCAAAATGTATCATGCCACGAAATTACTTATAATATACTGACAGGCTTCAGATTTAATGTAATGATCTCACCCTCTCTCGAAATGAGAAAAGTCAATTTTTCTCTAATGGATTGAAGCTTTGCCCTGTAAGATTGAATATTTTTTGAAAAATCATTGTTGATGGCAAGGATATAATCATCTTTCTTAAACCCAGCTTTTTCAGCAGGAGAATCCGGTGCAACTCCGTCAATCAAAATTTGTCCATCAACATTATAAATTGCTAATCCGGTATATGCATAATCAAAAAAATCCCTGAATTGTGTATTAGGAATAATATGTACTTCCTGTTTGGCATAATTGAACGTAACATTGAATCTTCTTAACAAATCATTTCCTATCAAGCCTCCTACCAACGGGTAATTGGTAACGTTTACTTGGTCATCAAAAATATGAGTGGGAACTTTTCTAAACTTATACGGACCAACTTTAATCCACTTTACTGTTGTATACCTCATGGTCATTTTCCCTCCCAGTCCTTCAGCTTGTGTAACAACAGGAGCCTTTCTTTTGCGATGTAAGACTGTACTGTCTCCTGCATAATTTTCAGATAATAAAAAGTTTAACCCTGCACCTGTATCAAAATAAAAGCGTTGAAAAAATTCTTTCGCATCCTTGAATTTGGTTTGTTGAATAGGGATAGAAGTAAAAATTGGATTTAACATGTACCCGCCCTTGGGATATTTATACTCTCCTTGTGAAAATATATTGATTACTGTATGATCATAATCTATATGTACAATATATCTGCTGAAAAATGTATACCCAATAATGCCATCAATTTTAATCCCATATACACTGGATAGAATTTCATAATCATTGACATGAAAATTAAGATGTTCTACTTGCAATCCGGGAAAGTTCAGAGTAGCATCATTCAGAAAAGAAACAGTCTTGATACCACCAATTCCTTTGATCTTTTTGTCAGAGGGAACAACAGGAATTCGATACTTTTCAACGGTCATGGAATCCAGTGAGATCCCTCCGCTACCTGTATCTAACAAGAATTGAAGGCTATCTGGATAATTATTAAGCTTAGCCTTCACAATAATAATGCCCCCTGTTAACAATTGAAACCTGAAGCTGGTTATTTTCTTGGAAGGAGGTTCAATAAATTGTTCTTGAGCTGACACGTCCTTTGTGCCAAGAATAATCATGCAAATCAATATACACTTCAACAAAAGCCTCATGCCTTTCATATTTCTACTGATATAACAATTTACAACAAATGCAGGAGGATTGTTTAAACGATATAGTAACTTTGCACAACGATTAACAATACACCATGAGTGAATTGAAGCATTTATACGAGAAGGCATTGAATCTTGAATTTTTAAGTGCAGAAGAAGGTTTGCTGCTTTTCAAAGAAGCACCTCTTACTGAATTGATGCATGTTGCCAATGAATTACGCATACAACAAGTTCCTCATGGTAAAGTAACATGGCAGATTGATAGAAACGTCAATACCACCAATGTTTGTATTGCAAATTGTAAGTTTTGTAATTTTTACAGAATACCAGGTCATCCAGAAGCATACATCACGGACATGGATACCTACAGGAAGAAAATCCGTGAAACCTTGAAATGGGGAGGAGATCAATTGTTGCTTCAAGGGGGTCATCACCCAGAACTTGGATTAAAATATTATGTAGATACGTTTCGAGCAATCAAAGCTGAGTTCCCTGACATCAGATTGCATGCCTTAGGTCCCCCTGAAGTTGCTCACATCACCAAACTTGAAAAATCAACACATACAGAAGTATTAAAAGCATTGAAAGAAGCCGGCATGGATTCATTGCCTGGTGCTGGTGCAGAAATATTGGTTGATCGTGTAAGAAGATTGGTAAGCAATGGAAAGTGCGGCGCACAGGAATGGTTGGATGTAATGGCAGCAGCTCATCAACTTAACATCACCACTTCAGCAACCATGATGTTCGGACATGTTGAAACCCTGGAAGAAAGATTTGAGCACTTGATCAAAATCAGAGAAGTTCAATCACGCAAGCCTGAACATGCAAAGGGTTTTCTAGCTTTCATACCATGGACATTCCAAGATGTCGATACTTTATTGGCAAAAATCAGAGGAGTTCAAAACATGACCACTCCTGAAGAATATATTCGCATGATTTCCATCAGCAGAATTATGTTGCCCAATATTAAAAACATACAAGCATCCTGGTTGACAGTAGGTAAAAAGATTGCACAAATCTGTTTGCATGCTGGTGCAAATGATTTTGGAAGCATCATGCTAGAAGAAAATGTAGTAAGTGCTGCAGGTGCACCACACAGATTTACATATAAAACCATCCAGGAAGCCATCAAAGAAGGTGGATTTGAACCTCAGCTGAGGAATCAAGAATATGATTGGAGAGAATTACCTGATTCAATAGAAGAGCAAATCATTACCTATTAATTACAGAGTAAATGGAATGCACCCGTATTTATTCCATTCACGATCAAGCCATCACATTTGAATTTGCTGAAATCATCAGTGAAGAGATTAATATTCACGTTATTTCACTGAAGAATGTAATTGAAAAAAATCCATTCAATGGTTTTTTAGAGTGTGTGCCTGCATATAGCAGTTTAACGGTTTATTTCAATAATATAGATAAAGATGAAGTAATTGAGATGGTATCTAATATCAACGCAACACTCACATCTCAAAATCTGCAACCAAAAAATAAAATCATTTCCATACCCGTTTGCTATGAAATGGGTGAGGATCTAGCAAGTGTTGCTGCACAGTTAAACGTAGATCAAGAAGATATTATCAATGCACACTGCCATCATACGTATCGTGTGTACATGATAGGATTCACTCCAGGCTTTCCTTATATGGGATCTCTTCCCACAGTTTTAGAGATAGAAAGAAAAAAATCACCTTCATTAAATATCCAACCGGGAAGTGTTGCCATTGCAGGAAAACAAACTGGGATTTACCCAACCAACTCGCCGGGTGGATGGCATGTGATTGGAAGAACACCAATAAACATGTTTGATAAAAAAAGAACGCCCGCATGTTATCTTCAGGCGGGCGATATGGTGCAATTCAAACCAATTACTAACAAAGAGTTTGAACAATTTCTATGAGCATCACCATTATAAAACCTGGATTCATGTGTAGCATACAAGACCTTGGAAGAAGAGGTTTTCAACAGGTTGGTATTCCAATATCTGGAGCAATGGACTCGCGGGCAGCTGTTACAGCAAATAGAATTTGTGGGAATGATGATGGTGATGCACTGTTAGAATGCACTTTACATGGCACAGAAATTTTAATTAATCATACAACAGTCTTTTCAATAACTGGTGGCGGTTCAACAGCCACAGTTAATGGACAACTCATTCCATATAACAAACTCATCAAAGCCATTGCAGGTTCTGTCATCAAATTATTACCAAGTCCAATTGGTTTTTATACATATCTGGCTTTTGCAGGAGGTTTGAAAACATCATTAGAATTGGGAAGCAGTTCAACTTATAAGTTGGCTTCTTTAGGTGGTATAAATGGAAAATTAGTAGAGCAAGAGGATCTCATTGAATTGAAACATCCAAATAATAATGTGCAACATGCGAATATTGTATTAAATGAACATGGATTTGGAATCAGCAATTGGAAATCTACAGTAACTCCACTTCCACATGTCAATGATCTAGTTACAATACAATGCTATAAAGGTCCTGAGTGGGATCTATTTGAAGAGAGCTCTACAACTGCATGGTTCAATACAATATTTACGATTAGTCAACATGCCAATAGAATGGGATTTCAACTTGAGGGAGCACAACTCCATAAAAGAGAAAAAAAAGAAATGATTTCTACTGCAGTCACAAAAGGCATTGTGCAAGTTACCAATCAGGGAACCCCCATTGTGTTAATGGCTGATGCACAAACTATTGGAGGTTATCCGAGAATCGCAAGAATTGTTAACGATGACATCAACTTACTGGCCCAATGTCGCCCTGGAACAAAAATTCAATTTGAACCTATTTGACGAATTAAAATTAGTATGAACTCTATTTAAAATCAAACCCTCGTTAATTTAATCGGAGGAGTTTGATTGGCATTCCACTGACATACATACAAGTTTTCATCATCATCTACACATACATCATGCCCATGCATAAATACACGTGATGCATCTTGCAGTGTAGGTTGTAATATTCCATTTTGATAAAGCGGTGCATTGCCACCAGGACTTGAAACGACTTTGTTTTTTGAATCAAGGATTGTGAGAAATCCTGTATTGGCATTGCGTTTGCCCTCTTTGTCCTTCGACCAACAAACACCTGCATACAAATGATCGCCATGAATAACTGGACGACATACATACATGCCAGGTAAATCAATTGTCTTCAAATATTTACCATCCATGGTGTATATTTTAAAACAACATTCTTCTCTAGAAGTACAAATGAGCACGGGATTGTTTTTATCCCTTGTGTCCACCACCACTCCATGTGCATTTTTTAAATTATGCGCTGGATTTTCATTGTTGTGTCCTCCGAACTTTCTAATAAATCTTCCTCTGCTGTCAAACTGCAGAATATAATCAGATCCATATCCATCCGCTACATAGATGTCCCCATTAGGAGCAACGGCCGTTTCAGTTGGGAAATACTTATCCTCATCTTTATATACACCAATGGTATGTGGTTGAGCAAGTGAAAAAATAATTCTTCCGTTTAAATCAGTCTTTACAACATTCCCATGCTGTGACTTGCCTTTTCCAGAAGCGTCGCTATAAAATCCATTGTCAACAATCAATAAAAATTCCTCATCATTTTCTTTGCTGATGGTCAATCCATGCCCAGCTGGAAATGAATGACCCCAAGAATCCAACAACTTCCCCGACTTATCGAATACCAAAATATTATTGTGCACATCATCTCCCACCATAAAGAGTCGACCCTTACTATCTTGAACCATTTCATGACAGTTGATCAAGGGATTGGTAGAAGAGCTGATTTTTGCCCAGGCTCTGTCTACTTTATAACGCATTCCATTGTGTCCAATGATGAGTTCATCTTTGATGTCTTTGTGTAGAATATTAAATGCAAATGACTTGCTGGCAAGCAACCCGGCTGAAGCCAATGTGGCTGATTGGAGAAAAGTTCTTCTATTTTTCATTGAATGAATATAAAAAAATTTGCGCTGATTATCTATACATTTGGAGATGCAGATCGATTTAAATTGTGATATGGGAGAGGGAATCGGCTTTGATGAGCTGATCATGCCCTATATAAGTTCTGCAAATATTGCTTGTGGAGGCCATGCAGGTGATGCAACCATCATACGAAAAACCATCCTGCTTGCGCAACAATACCAAATTGCCATTGGTGCCCATCCCTCTTACCCAGATAAAAAAAACTTTGGAAGGGTAGAGATGCAGTTGCCGGATGATGCCATATACCAAGAAGTGTATGATCAAATAAAGTTGATTCAGCGCATTGCAGCTGAAGAAGATGTTCCTCTCCATCATGTAAAACCTCATGGAGCTTTATACAATACTGCCGCCAACAATGAAGCAGTAGCTACTGCCATTGTTAATGCAATTGCTGACATCGACAGAAACTTAAAGGTATATGGATTACCAAATAGTATTTTTGAAACAGTTGCAATCAGAAAGGGACTGTATTTTATTGGAGAGGGATTTGCAGATAGAACCTATACAGATCAAGGAACGCTTACACCAAGAACTTTTGCAGATGCATTAATTACTGAAACAAACATTGCTATTGAACAAGTTATCAATATGGTATTAAAACAAGAAGTAAAATCAACTTCTCACAACTGGATAAAAATGCCAGTGAAAACAATTTGTATCCATGGCGACGGAAAACATGCAGTTGATTTTGCAAAAAACATTCATCAAGCGTTAAAAGAAAACAATATCAACATCCATCATTAAAACAAAGCATTGAAAGAAAATAAATTTTCATCGCCCCTGATAGCAGCAGCTTTTTTGATGGCAACTTCTGCCATTGGTCCTGGTTTTCTGACACAGACTGCTGTTTTCACCAATTCATTGTTAGCAAGTTTTGGATTCGTCATTCTCATATCTATTCTACTAGACATCGGAGCGCAGATGAACATATGGCGTATCCTCTGTGCCAGTGGAAAAAGAGCACAGGATTTTGCAAATGAAGTTATTCCGGGTGCGGGACATTTTTTAACCATACTTGTCGTGATCGGTGGATTGGCCTTCAACTGTGGAAACCTTGCTGGTGCTGGATTGGGATTAAATGTACTTACAGGTTGGGATGTAAAAATCGGAGCTGCCATTAGTGGAATAATTGCCATCTTAATTTTCATCAACAAGGAATCATTAAAATGGATGGATCTTTTTGCAAAGGTCTTGGGTATCGTGATGATCATATTGACTTTATATGTTGTGATAGCATCCAATCCACCCTATGCGGTTGCTTTACACGATAGTTTGATCCCACAGAAAATTGATTTCATGGCCATCATCACCTTGGTGGGTGGAACGGTAGGAGGATATATCAGTTTTGCAGGAGCCCATCGCTTGATTGATGCTGGTAAAACAGGGAACGAACATATCAGATCAGTAAGTACTTCAGCCGTCTCAGCTATTTTACTGGCATCCACCATGAGAATAATGCTGTTCCTCGCGGCATTAGGTGTTGTAGCGAAAGGGATTTCTTTGAATCTGGCCAACCCTGCTGCCGATGTTTTTCAACAAGCAGCTGGATTGATTGGATATAAAATTTTTGGAATCGTTATGTGGAGTGCTGCGATCACTTCAGTTGTTGGATCTGCCTATACTTCTGTTTCGTTCTTAAAATCAATGGACCCCTTGTTCAGTAAAAAGGAATCTTTCATACTAACCTGTTTTGTATTGATTTCTTTGATGGTTTTTATCATCATTGGACAACCAGTAAAAATATTGGTAACAGTAGGAGCCTTGAATGGATGGATCTTACCTATTGCATTGCTGTTAATCATCATAGGATCTGGAAATCAAAAAATCATAGGATCTTATCGACATCCCATTTGGCTAAAAGTATTTGGATGGCTGGTCGTTGCAGCAACAATGTTTTTAAGTATAAAATCTTTTCTGAAGTAATTAGCTGAAGAGGTATTCAACATCTTCTTTACTTAGGTTTTTCACAAAACCACTATCATCTGTGACCAAATCACGTGCTAGATTTCTCTTCTTTTCTTGAAGCTGAATGATCTTGTCTTCAATCGTATCCTTACAAATCATACGATAAGCAAAAATGTTTTTGGTTTGCCCAATTCTATGTGTTCGGTCAATGGCCTGTTGTTCTACAGCTGGATTCCACCATGGATCAACAATATACACATAGTCTGCTGCAGTCAAGTTCAATCCCACGCCACCCGCTTTAAGTGAAATGAGAAAAACACGCACTTCATCATTGTTTTGAAAACTTTGAATGGCGCGTTCTCTTTCCGTTGCAGTTGTACTTCCATCAAAATATTCAAATTTTACCCCCAATTCAATAAGTTTCTCTTTGATCAATGCCAACATGCCAAGGAATTGAGAAAAAATCAATGCTTTGTGGTTACCAATATTTTCTGTTATTTCCCTTCCTATCTCATCAAGCTTCACAGATACATTAGGCATTTTCTCTTCTTCATTCATGATGGCAGGTGAATCGCATATTTGTCTAAGCTTCATCAATCCCTGAAGAATTGTCAATTGCGATTTATCAATCCCCTGTTCGCTGATGACTCCCATGATTTTATCACGATAATCATTGCGATATGCATCATAAATGTTTCGTTGTTCTTCCTCCATTTCACAGAACAACACTGTTTCTATTTTCTCAGGAAGATCTTTTGCCACTTGCTCTTTGGTTCTGCGTAAAATGAAGGGGAACAACAATTTCCGGAGATGATCCTTGTGATCTTTCTCTCCAAACTTATCTATTGGAGTTGCAAATTCATTTCTGAAATATTCAACTGAGCCCAGCATACCAGGATTCAAAAAGTTCATCTGAGCATAAATATCAAATGTATTGTTTTGCAATGGTGTACCACTCATGCAGAGCTTGTTCTTTGCATTTAACAGTGATGCAGCTTTTGTGACCTTGCTTTGGGGATTTTTGATAGCCTGCGATTCATCCAACACAACATAATCAAATTCAATCTCCACCATAAATTTGATATCACTTCTCAATGTACCATATGTTGTAATGATTACATCATGGTCTTCAAATCGTTGATTGTTTCTGATTCTTTCCCCACCATGGTGAATGATGTAGGTGAGTTGAGGTGTGAATTTTTTGATTTCATTTTCCCAGTTGAACATGAGAGATGTAGGACAAACTACCAATGTAGTCATCTTACCAAATTTTTCTTTGTACAACTGTATAAAGGAAAGTGCCTGCACTGTTTTACCCAATCCCATATCGTCTGCTAGAATTCCACCCCATCCTACTTCGTTCAGATAGTTCAGCCAATGATACCCCGCAATCTGATAAGGCCTGAGCACATGGGCAAGAGCTTGTGGAGGATTAACTTCTGTGATGCGATTGAAAGATCTGAGTCGATCATATTTCTCTTCCAACTTGATCATTACTTCCTCTTCATTGATGTCGTTGTACAATTCATCAATCACACTCAAATGGTATTTTGAAAGTCGAAGTTGATCTTGTTTTCCCTCCCCAACTTTGAAGAGCAATGAATATTTTTTCAACCACTCTTCTGGAAGAATTCCGAGGCTCCCATCATTCAGTTGCACATATTGCTGCTTATTCTGCAACGCCTTTTTAATATCTGCTACGGTCACTTTCTGATTACCAAAAACAATATCCACTTTTGCATCAAACCAATCAATTCCATTAGAAATATATATCCTGGTTTCTGGCTTTGCAGTATTGAATCGGAAATTTTTTAATATTTCAAACCCAACAATAGGGACATCCGCTTCCTTCATTGCATCAACAAACAAGAAAAACCAGTTGTTTTTCAACACCTCTGACCCTTTCAATATCAGATTGAAACTATTTTCGGTTCGAACAAAATTTGAATGCAGAGAAACAATGCGGTGTATGAAACCAGTTTCTACTTCAGCATTTCTTTTGATCAATTTAATTTTTCCACCTTCTGAAATATAAATGGTGTCTTTGTCACTGTATTTTACTTCATAGCCGTGATAATCAAATACGGGAGTAAAAATGAGGTAATCGTTTTTCTCTTGGAGCAGCAATCTCAAGGTGGGTTCACCTTCAAATACTTCCGACATGATTGATTTATCAAAATCAACTTTGTATCTTCTTGCAAAAGGAAGCACTTCATCTTTCAATACTGTTGGCCATTGATCTGCAGGAACATGTGTTTTTTTATCGGAGGTAAAACGTCCAATGGCTTCAATATCTTCTAATGTACTCCAACAATATAATTGATGATTAAATATAGGAAGCAAGGTTGAGCCCCATTCGTTTGAACGCAGCTCTGTATCCCATTCTTCTACAATGATCATCGGTATGACTGCAACTTCTTTCTTACTCAGTTCAACACGCAAACCAGGTTTCATCCTTCCCTCTCCCACACCTAATGGAACAAGATTTGCAGTGGTAAACATCTTGCCAGCAGGTAATTTTAGAAATGCTGTTCTGCCTTCATTCTCCGTAAATAGTTTTACAATTTTGGGATAAAGAAATTCATCGATCAATGCCGTTGTTTCAGCAGGAAGTCCTTCTTCTTCTGAATAAATAATATTTTCCCAAATACCAGAGAAAGGAGAATTCCTGCTTACGTATTTATCAATTTCTGTACGCTGTAATTTTCTAACAGCATTGAGCAAAGCAATATCTTCATCCGAAATCTCATTTACTGGAACATATTTCGTCAAATCAATTTGCTCAACCTTCCCAAGATATTGTAAGGTAGAAGTATCAAGTTCTCCTATCACTAAATCAACTACAAATCCCGGATATTTACCTGGAGTCTCTTTAAATACAACACCAAGACGTTTGGATGACTCCGATTTTACATCCACGATTTTTTCCTCTTCTACAAATACTTCTTTTTTAACAACAGGTTTGATTTCTTCAACAACCTGGTTTACTCTTTTAACAGATGTGTCCAACACGCGTAAAAACGGTTTCCCATCTTTATATGTGAACTCAAACTTTTTCTCCCAATCAGGGTCTTTCATGCTATAGCCATATATGCCTAGCAACTTATTTTTTTCTTTATCCCAGTTTCTGATCGCATCAAAATATTGGGACCCATAGGCATTCAATAACTGTAAAAATAAAATAGCCTTGTGCAAGCAAATCGGATGAGTATCTTCTTTGCATTTACAGGAAGTATCAAAGTTTCTTTCTTCGTTTCTTTGGATAACCATGGAGAATGACTCACCATTCAAATCCAATCGTGCTTCTACACGTTCGTCTTTTGCCAATAAAATATTTGCCTTGTTCGTCCTTAAGAAAATTTCTGCTTTCTCACACACCTCAGCTGTAGCAAGCATTCTAATGGTCTTGAGATCGATTTGCTTCATTTTAACAACCGTATGCTTCTGATCATAGCGGATCGTATTGTCTCCAATGATGTTTTTATCAATCAAGTCTTGCAACTGTAATAATGCAGCCGCTTCATGCCTGCAGATATCTCCCAAGTTATATGGACAAGTGCATCTTAGAGATAAGGCACGAGGA
Source organism: uncultured Sphingobacterium sp. (assembly GCA_964344065.1). Lineage (GTDB taxonomy): Bacteria > Bacteroidota > Bacteroidia > Chitinophagales > Chitinophagaceae > Pollutibacter. Next base: position 17,480 of record CAYFLQ010000003.1, read on the forward strand.
TCTTTGTACTTCTGTATATGTACTTTATAAAATGTACTGTAATTATCATCTTTTACACGAAAAGTAACCGAGCCCAATAAATCATCGGTCTCCACAAACTCTACAAAACCAATGGCATGGATTTTTTTACCACGACGAATGACTTCATCAGTACCATTGTTGTAAACAAATTTCAAGAGATGCGAAAGAGACATGATTCAAACAGGTTAATCTGCGAAAATAAAAGAAAACATCTCGCATGACATGAAAGATTTGATTAAAATAATCAACCTGTTTTCCTATCAATAAATTACAGGAAATACCTTATCTTTAAAGATTTATCTCTTAATGAGAATCACGCGTAACCTTGCTGCCCGAGCAACCTTTCAAGAAATCCATGTCAGCACCTAAATGCGCCTGCTCTACATGTTGTTGATACAACTGAACATAGCCTCTGGATACTTCAACATGTGTCGGCTTCCATGCAGCCCTTCTTTTTTCCAATTCTTCATCGTCTACCAACAATTGTAAATTTCTGTCATACACATCCAATGCAATCATATCACCTGTTTTAACCAAGGCCAAGGTTCCGCCTTTCGCAGCCTCTGGTGATACATGCAAGACAACAGTTCCAAATCCAGTTCCACTCATCCGACCATCAGAAATTCTCACCATGTCTTTGATGCCTTTCTCCAATAATTTTTTGGGAATGCCCATATTGCCAACTTCAGGCATGCCTGGATATCCAACAGGACCAACATTCTTAAGTACCATCACAGAGGTTTCATCGATATCCAAATTCGGATCATCTACGCGTGCATGATAATCTTCAATGTTTTCAAAAACAACAGCACGGCCTGTATGCCTCATCAAATGTGGACTCGCAGCACTTGGCTTGATCACAGCACCATTCTCACAAAGGTTTCCACTGAGCACAGCCAAGCCAGTTTCTTTTTTAAAAGGATCTGTAAGATCTCTGATTACATCCTTGTTATAGGATGTTGCATCCTTGTAATTCTCTTTGAGCAATTTTCCATTAGCGGTAATACAATCTGTATGAAGCTTGTCTTCCAATGCTTTCATCACAACAGGTAAACCACCTGCATAATAAAAGTCTTCCATGAAATATTCGCCAGAAGGTTGAAGATTGGCCAAGAGAGGAATACCATCAGAGTTTACATGAAAATCTTCCAACGATAATTCAATGCCAATTCTTCTTGCAATGGCCAATAGATGAATAACAAAATTGGTGGATCCTCCAATGGCAGCATTGACCCTGATGGCATTTTCAAATGCATCTCTGGTTAAAATATCTGAAGGCTTCAAATCTTCTTTCACCATCTCAACAATCCTGCTTCCTGAATACTGTGCCAACACTTTTCTTCTGCTATCTGCTGCTGGAATCGCAGCATTAGAAGGCAAGGTCAATCCCAATGATTCTACCATACAAGCCATGGTAGAAGCTGTTCCCATCACTGCACAATGCCCCCTGCTTCTACACATGCATGCTTCCGCTACGGTGAGTTGTTCTTGCGACATATCACCGCTTCTTACTGCATCTGCGAAACGCCATATATCTGAAGTACCAATATTTTTTCCTTCATACCTACCGGTTAACATCGGTCCGCCTGAAACTACAATGGTTGGAATGTTTACACTGCATGCACCCATGACCAGCGATGGTGTAGTTTTATCACAACCACATAACAATACAACACCATCCAAAGGGTTTGCTCTGATGGATTCTTCTACATCCATGCTGGCAAGATTTCTATAAAGCATCGCAGTGGGTTTGATCAAAGTTTCACCCAACGACATCACTGGAAATTCAAGCGGGAAGCCGCCTGCAGCGATCACACCTTTCTTTACAGATTCAGCGAGTTCGCGAAAATGTGCATTACAAGGTGTCAATTCACTCCATGTATTACAAATACCAATGACAGGTTTACCACGAAATTCTTCATCTGGAATTCCTTGATTCTTCATCCAAGCACGATATATAAATCCATCCTTACCAGTACGGCCGAACCAGCCCTGACTTCTCAACGAAGCATTGCTCATGAAATTTTTTTTACAATTTACGAATTAGGAGATTACCAATCGGTCGCCTTTGAAAATAGGCAACACATTCGC
>CAYFLQ010000004.1:0-1116 GCA_964344065.1 uncultured Sphingobacterium sp.
AACCAAAAGAGTATGTTCAATATGCCATCCCACATTGACTGTTGAAATATCGTTCGAATGTTTTTCAGCATAAACAATGTAGTCGTGTAAATCATCTATTCTTTTTTCTATATTTCTCATATTCATTCAATTTAGAACTTTTTATGAAAAATGTACATATTGGTTATACTTGATTATTTTTATTTTTTCTAAATTCAATAAATGCCACAGATCAATCCATTTATTCATTTCAATGGCAATGCTGAAAAGGCATTTCATTTTTATAAATCTGTATTTGGAGGTGAGTTCTCCGCAATTTCCAGGTTTAAAGATATTGAAGCACTTAAAGCAATGCTTTTACCAAGTGAAGAAAATAATATCATGCAAATTTCACTACCCATTGGGGAGCATTCTGTTCTAATGGGTAGCGATGTGCCCTCATTTATGGGGCAAGTAAATGAACAGGAAAACAGAAGTAAGATTTCGGTATACGCCGACAGTGAAGAAGAAGCAAAAAAATTGTTTGAAGGATTATCTGTTGGTGGTGAAGTTGAAGTTCCATTTGAAAAAGCAGGGGGCAATTCCTTTTTTGGTATGTTCAGGGATCAGTACGGAATTGAATGGATGATTCATTACATTTAGCGTATTCACATTTAAAATGATTTTCAGAGTCGTCTTGTGAAAATACAGTTCAAGAAAAATGGTAATCAACATGTTATTTCATACATAAGGGATGATCAAAACAATCATTGGCTGATCGCAAATGATTTTTTAGTATTACATGATTTAAGCCATTATGCAATTGAAAAAACATTGGGATATCAACATGCATTCTGGGGGTTAATCAAGTCTGGAATTCATCCATCAGATTTTGAAGACCGGGAAAAGAGAAAGCAATGGATGCTATCAGATGAAGCATGGTATGCAGAATGCATGGCCAATCTCTTTTTAATGGAATTGACGCAAGGTGAGTTTCAAGATTTTAATGTTGTTTTTTCTGGCTCTTTATCAACAACCAATCCTGAAATTCCTATTTTAAATTTATCAGATGAAATCATAAACCAAATAAGAATATATTATAAACAACTTATTGTATCATGGCGTGATTTAACAAATGGTCAATTTATAACGTTAGAG
>CAYFLQ010000004.1:1126-2058 GCA_964344065.1 uncultured Sphingobacterium sp.
GAAAATATAGATTTTCTAATTTATATTAAACAGGGACTTTCAATTACTGCTTCCCAAAGTAAATAGCGCATTTCTAGTGCTTGTTTTGCTGCTCTTGTAGCTTCATCCCATTTGGTATAATCATCGCCACATAATTCTGAAACCATGTTGATGGCAAGGTGACTATGATGATCACCATCTACCTCAATATGTCTTTCAATATAATATTTAAAAGTGGAGATTTTATCAGGGTGATCTGATTCAATTTCCTCAAGAAACTTAATGAACATAGCAGGAATCAAATCTTCTCTTCCAAAAGTAAACACAGCAGCTTTAATATGTGCTGGTGCATGTTGTGCAATATCAAAAGTATATTTTAGAAAATGTTGGATGTTCTCTAAGATATTAGATTGATCAATTGCTTGTTCTATTGATTTACCTGCATAGATAGCCTTCATCAGAGAGTAAATAGGTTTGGTATCTGCTCCCATTTGATGCATGGCTTTGAGATAGAGTTCAAAGTGGCTCATTCTTTGTCCGTGTTCATCTACATCACTTTCTTCTCCCAATACAATTTCATTGATCAGATATCTGGTTTGAGCTGAACCAACAGGCATCCAAGGGAGTGTAACTGAAGTAAGAGAAATTTGGAGTGATTTCAGCAAGCTCATAAAATCCCATACAGCAAACACATGTACGCTGGTAAATTTTTTGAGGCTTTCGAGATCTTTGATATTGGAGTAAACAGGGTGTATTAGCAATCTGTTTCTTTCTGCTTCAATATTTTCTTTTAATCTAGCAACATTTGGATTCATGCCATAATAACAATTTTTTCACATAATTGTTGAGAAAAAAATGTTTGATGAACGGAGAAGAAAAAATTGCTTTTAAAAATCAAACAAAATCTTCTATATGAAGTTTCTAAATAAAAAAGCCCTGAATATTATCAGGGC
>CAYFLQ010000004.1:2068-18518 GCA_964344065.1 uncultured Sphingobacterium sp.
ACTCAGTAGTCCGGAGTCTTGAAGATACAAATGAATATGTTTGATGAATGTTATACTTTATTTTTAATATAAAAATCAAACAGTACTTATCACAAATTGTACATGTATTCAAAACGGATCACTCCATTTTAAATCTGTGTAAACTGCTGTTCCTGTGAGCGTTTTGATGAAAGCTACGACTGACTGCACTTCTGTTGCAGTTAAGTTTAATTGTTGACCAAAGCCGTTCGGTCTAAGGCGTGGGTCCAATCTTGTATTTCCATTTGCAAGGTTGATTCTTCCGTAATGTCCAATTACATTTTGCAAAGTTTCAAAATTGCCGGTATGCATCATAGGTGTATTGGGATTTCCATTGATTCCCATCAGATTTCTTAGTGATGGAGCTCTGGTAATATTGATATCTATTCCTGGAGCATTCAACACTCCAATCACGCCATTGTTTCCTGTGTTTGGATCAATATCGAATTCAGGTGCAGCATGACAACCCTGGCAACCCAGTCCACCAGCTATGCGTGAACCACTTGCATCAAAAACAGGTGGCGTCAGAAATAAATCTTTGCCCTGATTTTCTTGGGTTGTGAAATTTGGGAATGGTTGATTATCATTTTGAACCAGTACTCTTCCAGCATCATACTTTGAATCAAATGATTGTATGCTTCTAACAAACTGTGCAAGACATTCTTGCATTCTTGTTTCGGTAATGGCTGTATCTCCGTATGCAAATTTGAATAACTCATTGTAGTAATCCAATCCTTTAAGTTTGGTCAACAATGTTGAAAGGTTTGGTCTTCCATTCTGACCACTGAAACCCATTTCCACATGATTTTGTATAGGTTGGGTTGTTTGATTTTCTAATGACAGTGCTCTTTCATCCCAGAAAAATTTTGTTTCATTCCCAAATCTTGCATTTGCCAGTCTCATCGAATGTCTTGTAGTTAAACCACCTGCCACTCCTTTACTAGCAATTGCAGTATCTCCAAAAGCAAAATTTTGTTTGTGACAGCTCGCACATGATATTGAATTGTCAATGCTTAGTTGTTTATCATAAAACAATATACGACCGATGGTTGCTTTAGCATCTGAAATGATGTTTGACCCAATATTGTCTCTTGTTATGTAAGCAGGCTTTTTTTGATTGGCATAGTTCGCCAAATTATTTAAATCGATTCGGCCCGAAAATTTTGTGTTGACTGCTTGAAATGATTTGGTATCATTTTTTGAACAGCTTGCTATTAAAAACATCAAAATAAAAAAAACGCTTGTAAGTGAAACGCGGATGTTCATAAGACCGTTTTATTATTTTTCTGACAAACAAGATAATGCAGGGTTTAAATAACTATTTGTTAAAATCGCTTAAATAAATGCAACAATTAGAATCAGACAAACTAAAACTGTTTCAGGTAACTTAATTTAACAATTGACTGATCTTGCATTTGAGTTTTTAGATTGATGGTTTGAAACTCACGGTGGTTGAGTACCAGATAAATGTATGATAGTGGTTTATACTCCCATGAAAATCTTACGTTGTAATTTTTAGAATTGTTTTCTGTGTTTTGTTGATAAAACCCAATCAATTGCACTCTTGGATTCAAAGCAAATCGACTTTCAAAAGCAAGCAGATCAACTTTAGAGCTAGATGCATTGATTCCAACATTGGTAAATCTATTTCTGCTGAATTTTGTTTGAAATGAAACATGAGGCGATGGGGCATATTGCAATGTCCATTCTCCTGACCTCAACCGACCGTTGAAATATTCTCCATAGCTGTACATTGTCATCAGGTTTAATTTCTTTGATGGATCTGTACTAGCATAAATTAATTTTCTATTGTAGTTATATGCACCTGGTCGGATAGTAACTCCAAGAGGTTCGAATGTTTCAGTAAGAAATTGATATGTTGGAAAGACAATAAATCCAAAGAAAGCTCCTGATTGTAAATTCAACCAGACTGGACAATATCCGTAGTTGCTTTCAATCAATTTCCCTGTTGTTACAGAGTGATAGAATTCAGGGAAGAAACTGGGTTCCCATGCACGAAGCCATTTTTTAAAAGGAAGTTTTTTTCCTCTGTACCACCAAAAAATTCCAGGTGTTGTGCCTACCACATCATTTCTGGAAACAAATCCAAGTTGAGGGTCATAATTTTTGGAAACAATCGATTGTGTCCACCAAATTTTAAATTGATTGTTCACAAAATAGTACTGAGCATATGCTGCGAGTCCCTGTTTCTTGGTTGCACTGGTATTGGAAACAGATACCATTGTATTGAGTGAATGTGAAGCGCCTAATCTAAAAAATCCGTCGATGCTTCCAACAGTATTTGACCCTGTGGATTGATCTTTCACTGATAGCATTCCTCCAATTCTACTTTGCTTCCCAAAATTTTCTGAAAATCTTCCAACAAAAAAATTGGTTGCAGATTGATCTACAGTCCCACGCTGTCTCATCAGCAATGCACCATAGTTTCTTTTATCTGATCTGTATACATACCTTCCACCTGCTTCAATAGGTATTGGATTTCCATTGTCATCTAATCCGATTCTTCTGCTAAAGAATGGTTGTATGCGCATGTTTCCACCTGCTTCATCATAACTTCTGCTGATACCAATTCCAAAAAGAGAAGCATTCTCTAAAAAAAATTGTCTTCGTTCAGGGAAGAAGACTGAAAAACGTGTGACATTGTTTACTTGTCTATCTGCATCGGCCTGTGCAAAATCAGTATTAAATGTAATGTCGAGAATTGAATTGGGATTGATGCCCCATTTTACCTCACCACCTGCTTTGAATGCACTTGATTGATTGGTCTTGATTTTATCTATAGATTCTCTTTCGAAAGATGTGAGTAGATAAGGTTGAATTCGAATATTGGTTTGCGGTGGCGGAGGTTGAAGTCCTTTTAACACACCTGCATAGCTCATGCGAAGAGAGGTGAAGGAACGTGGGAAGGGGGAGAGTGCACTGATTTCATTTGTTAGGCGTCTGTTGCGGTACACATTGAAACCCCAATCTTGCATGTCTTGATTGCCTGTTGGATATCTCAATGTTTGCCAGGGGATGGCCACTTCTGCATACCAGCCTGAATCTGTTCTGGAAGTTCTTGTCTTCCACAATCCATCCCAATCAACATCATAATATGTATCATCAAATGCAAGGAGATCGCGTTGCACTCCATATGGATTTACAGCGAATGCCATGGCATTTCTTTTGTCGTTGAATCCATCAAATGATAGTGTTACCATATCGTGTGCCATGAAATTGAAATCTCTTTTGAAATCCACTGCACGAATGGCTTTCTTTCCCATTGTATCTTTTGCAAAAATTCCTACGTATAAAAAATTTTTATTGAACAAGACCTTCACTTGAGTTTCGTGATTGGGCAGATTTCCTTGAAATGGCTCAATCATGGTAAATCGTGGAGAAGGGGCAGCTAAAAGCCATTCTTTCTCATTGAGCTGACCATCTATCTTGATAGTAGCATTAATCTTTTGAGATAGAATAGTTTTTTTGATAGAGTCGGGCTCAAAAACTGTTGCATCTTGAGCGCTCAGAAATGAGGGGAGCACTAAAAGTAAAAAAAGTATCTTGTTCATAGGCGCAAAAACTTTTTCAAATTACAACATTTGAATGAAAGAAGATTTAGTGCTGTATTCAATAACTTAGTTGTCTAAATCAATGAAATGAGAGTTATAATAACTGGAACTACTGGTATGATTGGAGAGGGGATTTTACTTGAATGTTTGAATATCCCTGAGATCACAGAAATATTGAGTGTGAGTCGCAAGCCATGTAATATTTCACATTCCAAATTGAAGGAGTTGATTATTCCTGATTTTCTTGAATTGAAAGAAAATGATGAACGATTGATAGGTTATGATGCATGTTTTTATTGTGCTGGAGTCAGTTCTGTAGGGATGGGGGAAGAGAAATATCGGAAAATTACTTATGATACTACTTTGCAATTTGCAAAAGCAGTCAAACCAAATCCTGCGATGTCGTTTGTGTTTGTAAGTGGAGGAGGCACAGACAGCAGTGAGAAAGGGAGAATGATGTGGGCGAGGGTAAAAGGGAAAACAGAAAATGATTTAGGTAAACTGCCTTTTAAACAAACCTTTGGTTTTCGCATTGGCTTTGTGGAGCCTGCTGCTCATCAACAACATGTATTGAAATTATACAACTATATTGGATGGATGACTCCTGTGATCAAGTTATTGTTTCCAAGATATATGAATAACATGGCAGAAGTTGCGCATGCGATGTATATGCTTTCTAAAAATGGATTTGACAGCAATGTCATTCATGTGAAGGATATCAAACAATTATCGAAGGCGTATTTAAAATAAATATGTAGGGTTCATATAAGTGATGATCATGGAGCATTTAGCACAGTCCTTTTATTATATTTACTTTCTTTATAAGTTGAATAAAGATTAAAACTTCTGTATGAAATCAATAAAAAATCATGTATTGTTTTTTGTTTGTATACTAGTTACACTTGGCAAGGGTATTGCACAAGTTAATACGGTAGTTAGTAGTAAGATGAATGCTGCAAGACTTGAAGCCATCACCCAAGTGCTTGAGAGTTTTGTAAAAGACAAACATATCAATGGTGCTGTTGCAGTAGTGCATCGCAACAATCAATTGGTTTATAATAAAGCTATTGGTTATGCCGATGTGGAGCATCATAAACCAATGGCAACCGATGCGATATTTAGAATTGCTTCACAAACCAAAGCCATTACATCGACTTCTATCATGATATTGATGGAAGAAGGAAAATTATTGTTGGATGATCCCATTGAAAAATATTTGCCTTCATTCGCTCACCCAAAAGTTTTAAAATCATTCAGTTTCAAAGACACTACATTTACCACGGCACCCTCTAATAGATCTATTACTATCCGAGATCTGCTTACACATACCTCTGGTATTGGATATGCTCAAATTGGAAGTGATACTGCAAGAGCCCTGTATGCAAAATATGGCATTGTAGGTGGCGTGGGTGTTACAGATCCTTCTGTAAAGTTGCAGGATCAAATGAATAAACTGGGCACATTGCCGTTGATGCATCAACCTGGTGCTCGTTTTACGTATGGGTTGAATATTGATGTGTTAGGTAGACTTGTTGAAGTATTGAGTGGAATGGATTTGGCTACCTTCTTTCAGAAAAAAATATTTGAACCTCTTGGGATGAAGGACACCTATTTTTATCAACCTGAAAAAAATTGGAGCAGGGTAGTGCCATTGTATTCTAATCCTATGAAGGGCGTTTTAACAAAACTGGGGACACATACTGACATGTTAGGAGGATTGTATACTGCTTACCCAACTTATAACGGAACATATTATTCTGGTGGAGCAGGATTGTCATGTACCGCGATTGACTATGCTAAATTTTTACAGATGTTATTGAACAACGGGGTGTACAATGGCAAACGTATTTTATCCAAGACCAGTATTCGTATGATGACTACCAATCAGATTGGTGAACTTGATTTTGTGATGGCTGGTCAGCAGCCTAATAATAAATTGGGACTGGGGTTTATATTATATACAAAGCAAGGAAGTGCACAGTCGCCTTTATCTGAAGGTTCATATGCAGGTGGTGGCGCTTTTTATTCCATCTATTGGGTGGATCCTAAAGAAAAAATTACCGGTCAGTTGATGGTGAATATGATGCCCATTGAAAACACTGATATTTGGGAAAAATTTAAAGTGGCAGTATATCAGGCTATTGTGGATTAGATGTTTTGATATAAAATATTATCTGATGAATCAAGATCAACGAATCTCTAACATGACATTTGCATCCGTATATCCTCATTATCTAAATAAGATTGAGAAGAAGGGAAGAACGAAAGAAGAACTTCATCAAGTTATTAAATGGTTAACTGGATTTGATGATAAAGCTCTTGCATCACTCATTAAAGATCGAGTTACATTTCAAGAATTTTTTAAAAAGGCAACGTTAACAAGAGATGCACAATATATAAAGGGAGTAATTTGTGGTTATCGTGTTGAAGATATCCAGCATCCACTGACTCAACAGGTGCGGTATCTTGATAAAATAGTTGATGAATTGGCAAAAGGGAAATCAATAGAAAAAATCATTAACCGAAAGAAGTGATATTTCACTTTTCAACTTAACAAGAGTATATCCTTTGTTAAACAAAACAATTTATCTTTAGAAAAATTTCCATCGTGCCAGAACTTTCTCCCTGTCCCTTGTGCAAATCAACATTTACCTATGAATTGGATACAATGCTTGCCTGTCCAGAATGCGGACATGAATGGGACCCCAATACTTCTGATATTTCTGAAGATACATTTGTTGTAAAAGATGCCAATGGCAATATTCTGCAAAATGGCGACAGTGTTGTAACGATTAAAAATCTTCCTGTTAAAGGCAGTTCACAAAGTATCAAAGCTGGAACCAAGGTTCGTAATATCCGATTGGTAGAAAGCGATCATAATATTGATTGCAAGATCGACGGATTTGGCGCAATGGCGCTAAAGTCTGAGTTTGTAAAAAAAGCTTAGCTCATTTTTTCTAATGATCTCAGTACAACTCAAAGTTCGAATTTCATATTGATGGCTGCAACATGAAAGCCTTTGCTGATAAGCAATGTTTGTTCGGTTGAATGCTCCCTTAACAATGGATTGGTATGGTTGAGGTGTATAAAGTGAATTTTATTTTTATCCTTTATGGAAAGTTGTTCAAACAAATTAATGCTTTCCGACACCAGTGGATGAGGAATTTCTTCTATTTTTCGATAGGCAACTTCTTCATTGCTGAAAAAAGTTCCATCTAACAATGCAATGTCAACTTCTTTTATGAGATCAACGATACTGGTATTCCATTTTTCCCATTTATCAATATCAGGAATAAACAATACTTTTTTATGAGGTCCTTCGATGATGTACCCGACTGTTTCTGAATATTCATCTCTGTGAGGTACTTTCAAGGCTTTCACCTTGATGGAAGGAGTAATTGTTTCCGATTGATCATTTTCGATAGATGTTACTTCAATATTATGCAATGCAATAAGTTGATTCCATGGTCCGTTGCTTTCTAAAAATATTTTCATTTTAGGCATGGCAAAAACTTTGACACCCTTGCTATTCATCGCTTCTCTACCCAATTGCATGAGTCCGGCATAATGACCAATATGCGCATGTGTGATAAAAATCCCATCTGGTATTGAGTTATTGCTTGATGGAGATGCTTTTTTTAAAGCAGCCAATTGTGTACTGATATCTGGGGTCGCTTCAATTAAAAATTTTTTGGTCTTCGATGGATCGATGATGCCCAGTGAAACGACTTTTTTATTTGGATCGATATTTTTACAGCAGTCTTTTTCACATCCAATATGAGGAGATCCGCCATCTTGCAACGTACCTAAAATAAGTATGTAAGGATTTGTTGATGAATTCGACGAAGCAGGTTGAGCAGTTATTTCAGTTGAAATTATAAATACGATGATGCAAAAAATGTATCTCATCTAATTGACTTTAATATAAAATATCAATTATGAATACTACAACGGCTTAACCATAATGTCCTTATAGAAAACAACGCTTTTGGGATCATGACCCTGTAAAGCAAATGTTCCACTCGCGATGATGCGGTTCAGATGATTTTTGGCAGGTGTAAAATCTTCAGGCTGGGTCCAATCTGTAACAACCTGATCGTTTATTTTAACAATTACATGTTTGCCTTCCACTTTAATATATTCTGTATACCATGTATCATCTTTTACAAATACATCTCTTGTGTCTTTTATATCATAGAGTCCGCCTGTTCTTTTCCAGTCTGTATGCGAGTTGTTTACTTGTACTTCGAATCCTTTATCAGGGAACCCCTTTTCCTGAAATGCGGTATGAAAATATATCCCTGAATTGGATCCAGGTTTTGTCATGACCTGTGCTTTGAACTCAAAATTTTTAAAATCATGGTTCATAACGGGGCCATCATAATAAAGGTGGGAACGAACACCGGCTACTTTGATACTGCCGTCTTCAATGGAAAAAGTTCCTGGAGCCTCACTAAATTTCCAGCCATTGAATGATTTTCCATCAAAAAGTCTGATCCAGCCTTTTTGGTGTTTAATCGCTTGAGAACTAGAGCATGCCGTAAGGATGCAGGCGAGGATGAGGGTGATTATTCCTTTATTATATATCATATATTGAATATACCCCCAATTCAAATATCTAAAAAATCTGTATTTTGTGTCAGTGAAACGCATTGTATCCATAATACTGCTTGTAATCTTGGCCTTTAACTGGCTTGGGTACGACCTTGTTGTGGGGTTGATGAATGCTCACTCCAATCAAATTGCTGAGGAAAATATTGATAACGGAAACTTTGATAATCAACAACTTATAGAAATCAAGGTAGATTTGGAACTTCCTTATTCAACCGATTGGACTGCCTTTGAAAAAACAAAGGGAACGATTTCTTATCAGGGTATTGTATACAATTTTGTGGAGAGAAAATACGAGAGTGGTAAAATGATTTACCGTTGCTTGCCTAACCACCGTGGTACAGAATTGCAAAATGCGCGTGACTATTTCTATTCTCTTGCATATGACATGGAAAAGCAAGAGAATAAAAAGGATTCAGCACCTAAGCAAGTGAATGCTAAAAAAATCAATATCGAAGTTACGTTCGAAGCGTTGAATCCATTCAGCACTGTTTCAACTGAATCTTCTGTTTTATACAACGCTCATGTTTCCAAAGCCTGCTTAAATGGTTTTGGTTTTATACCTACCCAGCCTCCCGAGGCATGAATGAATAAGTTAGTTTCTTGATCTCAATATGTGAGATCCAATTGTTCATTCAAAAAAATCAAAATGAAATTATTGTATTGTAAACCCATTCAAGGGTTGATCATGTTGCTCATGATCACCATCAAATTGCATGCACAAAATGATGTTGATGGGATCATGATGGGTAAAAATTTATTCTGCGCAGGTGTGATGGGAGCCAACAGCAGTTGGAATCATTATTGGGAAGGAACGAATTTGCGCATCAATGAAAATTTAGGAACTGTTAAGACTACCATGCTTGGTGCAATGGGAAGTTATGGTGTAAGTAAAAATCTAAACTTGTTGTTTAGTTTGCCTTATGTTCAAACCAAGGCCAGTGCTGGTCAGCTTAAAGGGTTCAATGGTCTTCAAGATTTTAGTGCATGGGCCAAGTACAGAGTTTTCAGAAAGAAAACTGCTCATTCAAGTTTCTCCATTTTTGGTATTGGAGGAGTTAGCACACCTACTAATAATTATGTGAAAGATTATCTGCCTTTATCCATTGGATTGGGATCGAAAAATGTAATCCTAAGAGGAATGATGGATTACGAGAACAGAAACATTTTTGCAACGGTGAGTGGAAGTTTGATATCAAGAAGCAATATTACTATTGATCGTCCGGCATATTATACAACACAGATGAATTATAGTTACACTGTAGCTATGCCACAAGTGTTGTATACAAATGTTAGAATGGGATTTCGCAATAAAGAAATCGTAGCGGAACTGGTTGCCGACAAGATGGCAACGCAAGGTGGGTTTGATATCACCAAAAATAATATGCCATTTCCATCCAACAGAATGAATCAAACCAGAATTGGGCTGAATGGTAAATATGAACCTGTGAAATGGAAAGGAGTTTCATTGACTTCTGCATTTTATCAAACGGTATCAGGAAGAAACATGGGTAAGTCTAGTTTCTTTCAATTTGGATTCTTTTACATTTTTAAAATGAAGAAGCCAACTGAGAACAAAACCAAATAACATGAAAAAATTTATATACATATTGGTCTTATTTTCTTTGTCTTGTAGTAAAGACATAGAACAAATCAATACAAAATTTCCTTTGTTGAGCCCTGCGAACAATGATGCAAATGCAGGAACCTGGAAGCCGATATTGGTATCTGCATTTGACAGTTATGCACCTGCAGCAGAGTTGAGTGAATCAGACGCAAGCATCAAGCAGCAATTAAACGACATTGTCGAATTGCAAAAAAACATGACTGATGATGATAAAAAGAATCTATCCTATTGGGGAGCAGGTGGAGTATTGAGATGGAATGAGATTTTAAGAGAGTTGGTTGCAAAATACAATCTTCCTCCTCTGAACAATGACGATGGAACGTATCCAATTCCGAGTGCTGCGAATCCACTTGCTTATCCATATTTTCCTTTTGCCAATCCCCCCTATGCAGCAAGGGCATATGCATATGTAAGTGCTGCACAATATGATGCGTTGGTAACTGCATTTTATTTCAAATCAAAAGCAAAAAGATCTGCAGCGTATGTATTGGATAGTAGAATAAAGCCTTTGCTTCCTGATCAAGGTATTAAGGCATATCCATCAGCAGATGGTGTGATATATGGTGTGACTGGAGCCATCATGAAATTGTTGTTTCCTGGTGAAATCAATTATATAAATGCATGGATTGCTTTGCATAAAAAAGCAAGGCTTCAATCTGGGTTAGAAACCTTGAGTGATTTGGATGCTGGCGAGGCATTGGGAGATAAAGTTGCACAAGTGTTTATTCAAAGAGCAAAAACAGATCGTGCAGGTGCTTCAGTGGGTATTTCAAATGGTGTCAATTTATGGAAAGAATTTGAAACCAATGCAAGTTCCAAAGGTGAAACACCTTGGATTAGTCAGGAATCACCTAAACGTCCGCCGATGCTTCCATACTTTGGAAGAGTAAAGCCGTTTTTGTTTGATTCACTTACGTTGGTTACAACGATTCGTCCATTACCGCCTCCATCAACCAATTCAGATGCATTCAAAAAGGAGTTGGAGGAAGTGAAATATTACAGTGAACATCCAACAAGAGAAAGAATTCGCATTGTACATTTTTGGGCAGATGGTGTTGGTACATATACTCCTCCAGGACATTGGAATGCTGTGGCTGCAGAAGAATTTGTAAAAATGAAATGGAGTGAAGTAAGATGGGCAAGAGCGTTTGCACTGTTAAACATGTCGGAAATGGATGCAGCCATCAGTTGTTGGGATGCCAAGTATACCTATTACAATCCTCGTCCCTCTCAAGTTGATCCTACTATCAAAACAATGACAGGCTTACCAAATTTTCCAGCGTATGTTTCAGGGCATAGTACGTTTAGTGCAGCAGCTGCAGAAATTTTAGGGTATTTGGTGCCAGCATCTAAGGAAAAATTTACTGCGATGGCCAAGGAAGCATCCTTATCGAGATTATATGGGGCTATTCATTACCGCAGTGATTGTGAGGTAGGTTTGCAAGTTGGTAAGAAAGTGGGTGAGTATGCAGTTAGAAAAGCAATGGCAGACGGAGCTGGAAATTGATGCCCTTTACTATATCAGTATGATTGTTGAAATCATACTGATATAGTTCAATTTTTTCAATTGGTATACGATTTGATTTATTTAATCTGATTATTCTTTGAATTTGTTGCCAAATTTTTTCAAAATCTCCTCGTTTAAGATTTCTTCTTGTTTTTTAAGCTGACTTAAATAAAAATTGATGATACGCGAAGAATAGATAGGGGCTGAATAATAATTTACAACTTTGCCAATTTCTATATGATCTTTTGTAGTTAAAGGGCTAGGATTTTTAGGATATTGGAATCTGCGTAAAAGCGAATAAGGGTCTACTATATTCATTGATGTTTGATTGTTATTCATTTCATTATTGGTAACAGGATCAAGAATCTCATTTAATTTTTCTCTGAGCAGCATAAGATTTTGATCCATACTTCCTTGAACACCATCAATCAACATAATGGTATTTTCAATTGCAATAATTTTTTGAATCACTGATTTATCTTCTATCAACCTAAGTCCACCAGCATTTTTTAACTGAGTAAATCCAGATGAGGAATGGTCAAAAAATTTTCTTATGACTCCATTTTTAAGCAAGTAATAAAATTTAGGTAAATCAGCATTATATCCTTTTTTCTGATATTCCATTACCAAGGTATCGTTCATCAATTGTTTTTCATGATTAAATGCAGAGATGAATTTGATTTCTTTCAGATCTTGTTCAAGATCATAGTGAATGTTTTGAAGAAATTGAATTTCTCTACTTTTTTCTATTTGATGCTCTCGATAATTTTCAGCAAAAAAACCAAGGGTCACTGCTGCGAACAGCATAATGAATTCAGTAAAATATTCCTTCCAATTTTTAGGCGCATGATGTGAATGATGTACTTCCATTGAGATAGTTGTCTGATGTTAATTAAATTCTATAATTGTCTACTTTCCAATTTTTAATGAGTTCTTTTATTTCTTTTGATCTCAAAGATTCTTCGGCTGCTTTTTTTGACAAAGCGGGCAACTCATCATCAGAAGCGAAGCGCAATGCAATGATTTGTCGGATGTTCAAGCGTGTATCAAAAGGTTTGCCAGTTAATATAAAATGTCTTAGGTTTTCTTCTGCCCGTATTGCTCTATCCTGCGCTTTTAAAGCGTAGGTTCTTACCATTGAACCTATTAAAAAAATCAATATAAATACTACAACAAGTAGAGCAGCGCTGTAATAGTTATCAGGAGTTGAGCGTATCAAGTTTACAACACTTCCAATGAGGCCAGCCAATGTAAGTGGCGCTGACACAAAATGAAATGGTGCATGGTACCTGGTATGGTTTTTAACATTTTGAACTGACATAGCTTATTATTTTATTGCATAAAATTCAGGTATCTTAACGACATTATGAACAAATCAATCATATAATTGTAATTAATTTAAACAAAGAATTATGTCTGAAATGATACCTAATGAAGGATTCCCCAAAGTTGCAGCTTCAGAACCTTGTTGTGTAAACCTTGAAGTAGGTAAAACCTATGCCTGGTGCACCTGTGGACTCAGTGAGAAGCAACCCTTTTGTGATGGTCAGCATAAAAAAATAGAAGGGATGCCGTTTAAAAGTTTACGGTTTGAATCTGCTGAAAACAAAGAAGCCTGGTTATGTCAATGTAAAAAGACCAAGAACCCTCCATATTGCGATGGGAGCCATAAGTTGTAATGCTCAATTGAAATATTTTCTAAGCTTATTTTCATTCTTTTTCCAAAAAGAAAAAAATGATCCTGTTGGAGTAGCGGCATCCGGTACTATCCATGATCTAGAATCTTTGATGCCTTCATAATGTTCATTGAATGGATGCTCCTTGTAGTAAATGGTTGAATGCCCAAGCAATGATTTTAATTCTTGAAAACTTCCTGTGAAAATTTGGATATTCTTTATATTCTTAGATAGCATCAGCATGAAATCAATGCATTGATCAGCAACAGGATATTCCTGAAATATTTCGGGCTCAAGCAATAAAATTCTGTTTGCTTGTATTTCGGATTTCCATACTGGTGATAGGTTGTAATAATTATAGATCAATGTTGGTATAGATATGTCTATATTGATAGCAGTCGTACAAGGTAAATTTGTTGTTAATTCCGGCAATCCGTATTCAAGAAGTTGTGAAGGGGTGCTCATTGTTTCCAGTGTTTCATAAGAAACATCAATATATGTATCGTGTTGGTTTGAGCTTGTGTAATAGTTGATGTTCTCTTGATTAGCAATATATTTTTTATTTGAAAATGTGCCTGCTACCCATTGCCATGATAGTGCATTGCTGCCCCAATCACCATCCAGTAAATAATAATACATCCATTTGGCAGGATGAAGCCAGTGAGACCTCCCAAGATTTGTAGACAGAAATGCTACATACATCCGTAGGTGATTGTGCATCATTCCAGAGGCAATTACATTTCTAATACCATTGTCTATAGCTTCAATGCCTGTGTCTGCATTGATGATAGCTTTTGGGATTTGAAAGTTTGTTACATGTTCTTGATTTTTTTTTAAATCATTGTTGATGAGTTCTTTTTTCACCATCCAAACCCTTTGAAAATATTCCCTCCAAAGTAGTTGTTGTATAAATTTTTCAGATTGAAAATATGTATAGCCTTTTTTTACAAGATGATTAATAATAGTAGATGTGTCAATTACTCCTCTTGAAATATAGGGTGAAAGTTGTGTAACTGCCCCTTTGATAAAATTTCTAGTTTTTCCGTATTTGATGGGATCAATGTTATCAAGCAGTTGAAGAATATCCTTATACTGATGAGGGAGATTAAAAGTTTGATCCATAGGATATCAACGCTTACTGATTTTATTATGTGTGATTTGACGTTGTAATGCACATTTGAACCTGTTGATTTCAGGATTTCTTTTTACACGGTGTTTCTGACTGACACCACTGTTGACTCTTTTCCTCCAAAGATTGAAGCTCGACTTTTTAAGTTCACTTCTCATCAGCTTGATCACTTGAGACTCGTTCAGTCCAAATTGGAATTGAATGGCATCAAATGGAGTACGGTCTTCCCATGCCATTTCTATTATTCGATCAATATCGATCAATGATAAATTGCTATGGTCATTGATTTTATTAGATTTCGACCCTATAATTTTTGCATCCATATCTGATTAAAACAACTTGAAGGCAGGAATGTTTTACATAAATCACCTAATCGTTATTATTTTTCATTGGGAGATATTGCTACTCATCATATTGGATGAATTTTGATTTTTAAATATTCATAATTTGTCTAAAAATGATATATTCAATTTCAAATTCTTGAAAATGAAGAAGCTTTTATTTGCCATATTTTTAAGTCTCTCATGTATACAACTATTTGCCCAGGCATGGAAACCGGCAGGAGAAAAAATCAAAACCATCTGGGCTGACAAAGTAGACTCAAACAATCCACTTCCTGAATATCCACGTCCACAGTTGGTCAGGTCTGAATGGATGAATTTAAACGGTTTGTGGGATTATGCCATTCTTCCAAAAGGTGGGAATATTCCGACACAGCATCAAGGGAAAATCTTGGTACCCTATCCAATTGAATCGAGTTTGTCTGGTGTGCAAAAACCAGTGGGTGATAATAATGAATTGTGGTATCAACGGAACTTCATGATTCCTGCAAATTGGAAGAATAAAAAAATCATGTTGAATTTTGGTGCGGTGGATTGGAAAGCAGATGTATGGGTGAATGATGTCAAAGTAGGATCACATCAGGGAGGATATACGCCATTCAGTATGGATATCAGTTCAGCTCTGATAAAAGACAAGTCACAAAAAATTACAGTACGCGTATGGGATCCGACTGATGCTGGATTTCAGCCAAGAGGCAAGCAAGTAAAGAATCCACAAAGCATTTGGTATACGGCGGTTACAGGTATTTGGCAAACAGTGTGGTTGGAACCTGTTGAGCAACTATTTATTCAGCAACTCAAAACGGTTCCCAATATTGATGGCGGAAATATTGTTGTTGCTGCACAAACATCTGGGGCATCTGCAGGTGATTTGATAGATGTGAAAGTATTAGACAATGGTACAGTTGTTGGCAATGCAAAATCTGTGGTTGGTCAAGATGCAGTGGTTGCGGTTTCAAATCCCAAGCTATGGACTCCTGAAACACCTTTTTTGTATGATATTGAAGTGGACTTGATTCACAATGGTATTGTTACAGACAAAGTGAAGAGTTATACAGGGATGCGTAAAATTTCAACCAAAGTGGATGCCAATGGGATTGTGCGCATGCAGTTGAACAATAAAAATTATTTTCATTTTGGTCCGCTTGATCAAGGATGGTGGCCTGATGGTTTATATACTGCGCCAACAGATGAAGCGCTTGCATACGATATTCAGAAAACCAAAGATGTAGGATTCAACATGATACGCAAGCATGTGAAAGTTGAGCCTGCGAGATGGTATTATTATTGTGATAAGCTTGGGATCTTGGTTTGGCAGGATATGCCGAGTGGCGATGTCAATCCACGTTGGCAGATGAGAAATTATTTCAATGGGTTGGAGGTTCAACGAAGCAAAGCATCTGAAAACAATTTCATTCAGGAGTGGAAAGAAATCATGGATCTTACTTACAACAATCCTTCTGTTGTTGTTCGTGTGCCGTTCAACGAAGCATGGGGGCAGTTCAAGACACCTGAAATAGTAGAACTTACAAAGATGTATGATCCATCACGATTGGTTAATCCAGCTAGTGGAGGCAATCATTATGAAGTGGGAGATATCTTAGATATGCACAATTATCCTGATCCAGTCATGGGATTGTTTGATCCAAAGCGCGTGAATGTACTTGGAGAGTATGGTGGGTTAGGCTTGGCTGTTAAGGATCATTTGTGGGAGAACAACCGCAATTGGGGGTATGTGCAGTATAAAACATCTGAAGAGGTTACTGATGCATATCTGGCTTTGATTGAGAAGTTGAAGAAATTGATTCCATTTGGGTATTCAGCTGCAGTATATACCCAGACCACTGATGTTGAGATTGAAGTGAATGGGATCATGACCTATGATAGGAAGCTGATGAAACTCGATGAAGCTAAAATCAAAAAAGCAAATGAAAGTGTCATTGCTCTTTTGAAGTAGAATAATTAATAC
>CAYFLQ010000004.1:18528-19189 GCA_964344065.1 uncultured Sphingobacterium sp.
GTTTTGAAGTGATCAGTAATAAATTTAAAACTTTTATTTTAATGGAGGTACATCATCATCCACACCATCCAACACATAAAAAAATTCGGAGACCGATTTAAGGATTGAGGCACTTTAATTCTATTGATTAGTTAGACGAGTTTGGGCCTATTAAATCCCATAAATTTCCATAGAGATCTCTAAACACAGATACTGTTCCATATGCTTCATGTCGAATGGGTTGGGTGAATTCAACACCCTTGCTTTTATAATTATTAAAGTCTCTCATAAAGTCATCTGTATATAGAAATAGAAAGACCCTTCCTCCGGTTTGATTTCCAATGGCATTGATTTGTTCCTTTGTGGAGGCTTTTGCCAATAAAATTTGACAACCAGTGCCTTCTCCTTTGGGTTGAATGACTACCCATCTTTTTGTTGCAGATAAGCTTGTATCTTCCAGTAGTTCAAACCCCAATATATTGGTATAGTAGTTAATTGCTTCATCATAATCATTGACCACAAGGCTGATTTGTCCTAGACGCTGACTCATTTTTCTATAAAAAGTTAAAATGTTATAAATAGTGGAAGAGTTTTTAAATATAATGAGATCTGTTGTATTTTCGTGACGCTTATGCTAAAAGGGCTCACTTTAAATAATTCATTGGTTTTCAGGGGGTTTTTG
>CAYFLQ010000005.1:0-1963 GCA_964344065.1 uncultured Sphingobacterium sp.
GTTGAAGATTCTGGGCTATATCTAGTTTAATACTAGAATATTTTCATTTTATACTTCTTATTGACCTTTGGATTGTTGAAATATTTTTCCGCATCCTCCTGGGTATATCTAGGATCAAATTCAACCAGCGGTAAATCAATCAACTGAAGTTGTGATTGTTTCAATTCGTCTTTCAGTTTTTTTGTTTTATTTATGATTTCAATATCTTTATCTCCAACGATATTGTATTCTGTTAACATGAAATCAAGTCGCTTAATGGTTGCCCTTATTTGAGAAGCAATATTTTGTTCTTGTACTTTATTCGGTGAAACAGCTTCTTTCACAGGAACCAGGGTGAGTCCAAGCGAAGGCAGTACTTTTCCGAAATTTTTTGCACCGGTACTAGATGCAGCGGTTGATAGGATGGTGCCAAACATGGCTGTTGTAGAACTGCCCACATCAAAGTATGTTCTATTTTTCTTGGTTTGTTCTATTTCGTTGCTCAGGATAAAAAATGTAAGTTTTAAATCCTTGATATATTTTTTTATTTCATTGGTGATATCATTGTGCTCCAGTATTTTTTGAGGATAATTGACACCCGGACGAATGAATAATCTAACAGTTGCTGTATCACTGTTTCTGTATGAATCAGTGCCAATAAACTGAAGTACTAGTATTTTTTGTTTTGCCGTATCACCTTCTCTTATAAAGTCATAGGGAACTGCCCATTGAAATTCGTCATTACATTTTTTTACTGGCTTGAAATTGGTAATAGGCAAATTGGAATTGATCGTTATTTGCTCAATGGGGAAACTTCCTTCATCGCATTGAACCCTGAATTTGATGGTATCGCCTTCCTCCAATTGAACAATATTGCCAACTGTTGGCTTAAGTTTTGTGACATTGATTTCTGTACTGAAAAAAAGAAGGTTGAAACTGGTATCAATCTTATCCGCTGCATTTCTCAAATTTTGAACACCAAATTCTACTTTATAAGGCACATCAAATTTGAGTCGCCCGCTTTTAAATAAATTCTTGTCGGCTTTGAAAAATATAAGTCCTGTGTTTTTATCAATTCTCAATCCAACAGGCGCGGATTTGATGTACCAGAAATACTGATCTATTGGTTTGTTGATTTTAAAGTCATACGTAAGTATGGAGTCTGCCTGCAGAGAAAAAAAGGGACTCAAATTCATGATTCTGAGTGAGGAGTCTGCTTCTTGCTTTTGAACAGCTAGGTTGGGTATGGAATCTTTTGAAAAAAGGGTAGTGTCTTTTGATATTTCCTGAGCAAAAGAGAACTTGAAAGTGACCAATGCTATGATTACCAGCTTGATTCTCAACGGGAATAATGTTTAGACAAATGTAATTGAAAACATGCTAAATGCGTAAATTTGCAGCTAAATCTTAACATTATGTACCCAGCTCAAATAGTGATTCCCATGAAAGAGGAATTGACCGAAAATGGTTTCGATGAATTGTTGTCACCCTCAGAAGTTGATCAGGCAGTTTCCAAAGAAGGAACTACGTTGGTTGTGATCAATTCAGTTTGTGGATGCTCTGCAGGTAGCGCAAGACCTGGTGTGTTGATGTCGGTTCATAATTCAGAAAAGAAACCTGATCATCTTACCACCACTTTTGCTGGATTTGATATTGATGCAGTAAATAGGCTCAGAGAACATTTGCTACCTTATCCTCCATCTTCACCAGCCATTGCTTTGTTCAAAGACGGAAAATTGGTGCACATGATTGAACGTCACCAAATTGAGGGACGCCCTGCGCAAATGATTGCTCAAAATTTGATGGCCGCTTACGAAGAGTTCTGTAATTAAGATGTATCCGAATCTATATTTTTTTATCAAACAGGTATTTGGTGTTGAACCATTTGGGTTCACCAGATACCTCAATTCTTTTGGTATACTTGTAGCACTCGCATTCTTTATTGCAGCGTATGTATTAAGAAAAGAATTGATCAGAAAAGAGC
>CAYFLQ010000005.1:1973-18922 GCA_964344065.1 uncultured Sphingobacterium sp.
TCAATGCCATTTTTGGTTTTTTAGTTGGTTATAAAATTTTGGGCATTTTTCTGAACAACATAGAAGGCAATCCACAAGATTATATTTTTTCATCTCAGGGTAATTGGCTGGGTGGAATTGTTATGTCATCCATCTTCACTGCACTTCGATACTTCGAGAAGAAGAAACAAGCCCTTCCAAAGCCAGAGAATAGAAAATTAAAGATCTGGCCTCATGAACGAGTAGGGGACATCACGGTGTATGCTGCCATTGCAGGTTTCATAGGTGCAAAGATTTTCGATAATTTGGAAAACTGGGATCGATTCATCCTTGATCCGATTGGAAATTTACTTTCTCCAAGCGGACTTACATTTTATGGTGGATTGATTCTGGCTACCATCGTTATCCTTCTTTATGCACGAAGTAAAAAAATCAGTATACGCCATCTTGTTGATGCAGCTGCACCGGCCTTGATGATCGCCTATGCCGTGGGACGTATGGGTTGCCACATTGCTGGAGATGGTGATTGGGGGATTTTTAACAGTGCCTACAAGGTGAATGATCAGAATAAAATTGTGGAAGCTGCCTCATGGGAATATCATCAGGTACTGATGGACAATCAAGAGTTTACTAAAATACTTGTTGCTGAATATGGCAGCTTGGATAACATTCCACATAAATCATTCAAAGGATTCTCTTTACTTCCTAATTGGTTTTGGGCATATAATTACCCACACAATGTAAATGAACAAGGAACACCTATTAAAAATTGTGAGGGTCAGTTCTGCTACCAAATGTCACCCCCTGTCTTTCCAACAACCTTATATGAGATCATTGCAAGTATTATCCTGTTTTTGATGCTGTGGATTGTTAGGAAAAAATTAGAGGCTCCTGGTCAGTTGTTCGGACTTTATCTTATGATGAATGGAGTAGAAAGATTTCTGGTTGAAAAAATTCGTGTGAATACTACCTATTCCATTTTTGGTTTTCATCCAACACAAGCAGAACTGATTTCTACATTCCTTTTCTTCTTAGGCGCATGGATTTGGTTCGATGCTGTAAAAAAACATTCATCTAAAACTGCATAATCATTACCTATGCCATCTTTTGATATTATAAGTAAGGTTGATCCACAATTGCTGGATAACGCTGTTAATGTGACCAAGAAAGAAATTACCAATCGTTTCGATTTCAAAGACACCGTGGTAAATATTGATCTTAATAAAAAAGATTTTAAGATTTCACTTGAAGCTGCAGATGACATGAAAATGCGTCAATTGGTCGAAGTCTTGATCAACAGAGCAAACAAACAGGGGATTCCACCGATCGCTTTTGATCAATCCAAAGAGCCTTACCAGAGTGGCAAAACCGTTAAACAAGAAATTCAAGTTAAAAACGGACTCAAACAGGAAGATGCCAAAAAGATCACAAAACTGGTAAAGGACTCAGGGTTAAAAGTTCAGACCCAAATCATGGACGATATCATCCGTGTAACCGGAAAGAAGATTGATGACCTTCAAGCTGTTATATCTGCTTGTAAATCAGCTAATTTGGACTTCCCACTGCAGTTTGAGAACATGCGCAATTAAGCTCAAATTCTTGGCAATTCAACCTTAAAATCCTACATTTGCACCCTTAATAAATGTCATGGCAAAAACCATGCAGCCTAAAAATCAATAATATGAAACAAGGTATCCATCCAGACGATTACAGATTTGTAGTTTTTAAGGACATGAGTAATGGTACAACATTCCTCACCCGCTCAACTGCACCTTCAAAAGAAACCATTAAATGGGAGGACGGTAACGAATATCCCCTCATCAAACTTGAGATTTCCAACACATCACATCCATTTTTCACCGGACAAAATGTATTGGTAGATACAGCAGGTCGTATCGACAAATTCAAGAAAAAATACGCAAAGAAATAATCCAAACCCTCCTCATGGAGGGTTTTTCTTTTACATTTGATTTCAACTCAACTCATGCGGATTTTTTTGGATGATTCCGGCTTACATGATTCATTTTATCCACTCACGACTTTAAGAAGTTTTAAAGAACTGAGAACAGGCATTTTTTCTGTTCAGGAAAGATGGAGTTGCCTTGCAAAAAAGCAACACATCTCAATCGAATGGGTAGACAATCCTGATACAGCGGATCTTATTGTTCCTGCAGATCGCATACCGACTGATGAAGTCAATTTACATACACTATCAAATCAAGAGGCTTTTAATAAAAATTGTTTTATACATATTCAATATGTATGGGATGTCATTCGTTATAATGCCATCCTCATTCATGAAGATGTGAAGCTTATGGATAAGAAGCCATTTTTGCAAGATCATCCATTTGCTCAACACATAGGAGAGCATCCGATGTATGTTCATGAAAATGCAATAATGGAACATTGTTTCATCAACACATCAGATGGTCCAGTTATTATTGATGAATCTGCCCATGTAATGTCTGGTGCCATGTTGAGAGGCCCTTTGTATATTGGGAAACAAGCCGTGGTAAAAATGGGATCTCAACTATATGGAGGAACCAATATTGGAATGGCTTGTACAGTTGGTGGTGAAATCAAGAATTCTATTCTACATGCTTTTTCCAATAAAGGGCATCATGGTTACCTTGGCGATAGCTATATAGGATCCTGGTGCAATCTTGGTGCAGGTACAACCAGTTCTAATCTAAAAAATACAGCTGGGGCAATCAGGATGTGGAATCATCAAGAAAAACAGTTTAAAGTAGGCCCCTCTAAAATAGGAGTTATAATGGGAGATCATGTTAAAACTGCTATTGATACAGGGTTTAACAGTGGTACCATGGTTTCTTCCTTTTCAAATGTTTTTACAAAAAATGGGAAACAAGCCCCTAAATTTCTTCCTATGTTTTCATGGGGATTGGATGATCAAGTGTTTTACAAATTAGATAACTTGCTAGAAGAAATCAATCGTTGGATGGAAATGAAACACCAGCGATTAAGCGATGCAGAAAGAGAAAAGATTATTTCATTATATAAATTTTACACTCCATGAGAAAACAAATTGCTGCTGCAAACTGGAAAATGAACAAGACTTACCAAGAAGGAAAAGAGCTGCTTAATTCAGTGTTGGATGGAATGAGTACTCTTACAGCTGATCAGCAAGTAATTTTTGCAGTTCCTTATCCATATTTAATAGATTCCAACAAATCCATCAACAATCGTGAATCCGTATATGTTGCAGCACAAAATTGTCACCATAAAACTTCAGGTGCATATACAGGTGAAGTGTCTGTAGATATGTTGGATTCTATTGCAGTAAAATATTGTATCGTAGGTCATAGTGAGCGAAGAGAGTATTTTTATGAATCAAATGCTGACCTGGCAGAAAAAGTCAATCTTTGTCTTTCTAAATCAATTACACCCATTTTTTGTTGTGGCGAACCATTGAATATTCGTGAAGAAGGTATTCAGAATCCTTTTGTCGAAAAGCAGTTGCAAGAATCTTTATTTCATTTAGATGGAGAAGCTGTTCAACAGGTGGTGATTGCATATGAGCCTATTTGGGCAATTGGAACGGGTAAAACTGCAAGTGCCGAACAAGCCCAGGAAATGCATGCGCATCTTAGAAAAGTGTTGGCAGGGAAGTATGGACAGCCAGTGGCAGATAACATATCCATTCTTTACGGGGGTAGCGTAAAAGGGGCCAATGCAAAAGAAATATTCTCTCAACCAGATGTTGATGGGGGATTGGTAGGTGGAGCGTCGCTCATTCCTGCAGAATTTCTGCAAATCATTGCAGCCTTGAAGTAATCAACCCTTGAGTTTTTCTACAAGTTGAATATACTCCTTCATGGCTTCCTCATTCGTTTTCCCTTTGAGGGTTAACCATGCTTCATGCTTGGCTTTTTTTACAAAATCAAAAGGATTTTCTGGAGCCTCTTTGGTATTATCGCCTTCAGTTCCCTGTTTATAAAGCGCATACAATTGAAGGAGGGTATCATTGCTGGGTCTTTCTGAGAGCGATTCAGAATCTTTAACTGCTTTTTCGAATAATTCCTTGGTTTCCATAGAGCTGCTAAAATACAATAATTGATTAACTTTGCAGCCTCAATGATTCGGGTTTTTCCCCCCAATTGCTGATATTTTTCATGAAGCACATAAGAAACTTTTGCATCATTGCACACATCGACCACGGTAAATCTACTTTGGCAGACCGATTGTTACAAACTACCAATACCATCAGTGAAAGAGAAATGATGGATCAGGTATTGGATGATATGGATCTTGAAAGAGAAAAGGGAATTACCATCAAGAGCCATGCTATTCAAATCAATTATAAGCATACTGACGGTCAATCCTACACGTTAAATTTGATTGACACTCCAGGTCACGTTGATTTTAGTTATGAAGTGAGCAGAGCGCTTGCAGCTTGTGAAGGGGCGTTGCTATTGGTAGATGCTACACAGGGTATCCAAGCACAAACCATTTCAAATTTATACCTCGCAGTAGATAATAATCTTGAAATCATTCCTGTCATCAATAAAATTGACATGGATGGTGCCATGATCGAAGAAGTGAAAGACCAAATCATTGAATTGATTGGATGTAAGCCGGAAGAAATTCTTTTGGCAAGTGGTAGAACTGGAATAGGAATTGAAGCCATCCTTGATGCCATTGTTCAAAGAATTCCTTCACCGAAAGGTGATCCCAATGCGCCACTGCAGGCATTGATATTTGATAGTGTATTCAATTCTTTTCGAGGTATCATCGTTTATTATCGCATCTTGAATGGTAGTATTCGCAAAGGAGAAAAAATAAAATTCATATCCACTGATATGGATTATGAGGCAGATGAAGTGGGAATCCTGAAATTGTCTATGCAGGAAGAAAAAGAAGTAAGGTGTGGCGATGTGGGCTATTTGATCACCGGTATAAAGAATGCAAAAGAGGTAAAAGTTGGTGATACCATCGTTGATGCAGTCAATCCAGCCGACGCGATCAAAGGTTTTGAAGAAGTGAAACCAATGGTATTCGCAGGTATATTCCCAGTAAATACAGATGATTTTGAAGAGTTGAGAGATTGCATGGATAAACTTCAATTGAATGATGCATCACTCACGTATGAATTGGAAACATCACAGGCACTTGGATTTGGATTCAGATGCGGATTCCTTGGTCTCCTTCATATGGAAATCATACAGGAGAGATTGGAAAGAGAATTTAATCAAACTGTTATTACTACGGTTCCCAACGTAAGTTTTATCGCATACAGCACAAAAAATGAGGTCATCCCTGTAAACAACCCTTCTGAAATGCCTGATCCAACTCAAATGGATCATATTGATGAACCTTTTATCAAAGCTCAGATCATTACAAAACCTGAGTACATTGGGAATATCATGACACTCTGCCTGGGTAAGAGAGGAATGCTGATCAATCAAAGCTATCTTACTCAAACCAGGGTTGAATTGATTTTTGAAATGCCTTTAACTGAAATTGTCTTTGATTTCTATGATAAATTAAAGAGCCAAACCAGGGGTTATGCATCCTTCGATTATCATCCAATTGGCTACAGAGATAGTGATATCGTGAAAATGGATATTCTATTGAATGGAGATAAGGTGGATGCGCTTTCTGCATTGATTCACAGAAGCAGGGCACAAGATTTTGGACGAAAACTTTGTGAAAAGTTGAAAGAGCTGTTACCTCGTCAACAATTTCAGATCGCTATCCAAGCCGCCATTGGAGCTAAAGTAGTTGCCCGGGAAAATATTTCTGCAATGAGAAAAGATGTTACTGCTAAATGCTATGGTGGTGATATCAGCAGAAAGAGAAAGCTATTGGAAAAACAAAAAGAGGGCAAGAAAAGAATGCGTCAAATTGGAAATGTAGAGGTGCCCCAAGAAGCCTTCCTTGCTGTATTGAAATTGGATGATTAATTTCCTTTTTTGTTTTGTTTTTTGACAGGTATTTTAGAATCAGTTATTGGCTTAACAATGGGTGCCTGTCCATCCTCTAATTTAAAATCAAATGGTTTGTTGATATGAAGCCATTTCCCATTTGACCATTTAAAGGCCTCATAATCACCATCCGGTACATAGGTTTCATATTTTTTTTCTTCTCCGCTTTCTGAAATCAGGTGATCATAAATGATCATTCCAAGTTCTTCATCGTATTTCAATCCAACACTTATATTTTTTTTATACTCAAGAAAAAAACGTGAAGGCGTGCGACCTTTCAATGGAGTATCAAGAAATTCAAATAAGGGAGCACCAAAGATGGGCTCTCCTGCGGAGTTGAATCTAAGTATTTCAATCAATTTCCTCGTGCTTGAACGATTGTGCTCATCATATCCTATCAAAGTATACACTTTTTGTTGTTGAACGGATTGTTGCAAGATTTTATAATAAATAGCGCCTATCCACCATAAATGGTTGGTGATCGTATCTTCTTGGTTTTGTATGAGCAAACTTCTGTCAATCAAGGGGAATAATTTTAAACTGCCATCTTTGGTGTTGATTTGGATCGCGCCATGTCTGCGGTGTGTATTCTCATCTTTGCTTACCTGCCAAGTAAAAATTCTGAAACTGCTGTCAGGACTATATAACCTTGAAATGGTTGTTAGAGAATCAAAAGGGTAGTGGAAGGAGTGTTGTATTTGCAAGGCACGCACCAACATTCGGGTAAATTGACTGTCTGCACGAAATCGCTGCTCTGGAAATTCACCATGTATAATTTGATATCCAAAGTATTTGAGGGAATCTTCTTTAGATGCTAATGTCTTATTAATGTTTTGTGCAAGTAGTTGCTGGTGTATTGAACAAGAAAATAGAATAGGAATCAACCAACGCATCATATTATATCTCACTTTGCAGCGTTTTAATATGTTCAACAAAACTCTTCCAGCTAAATCTGTTTTTTTCTATCTTGATTCCATCTTTAAACTTGGACGGATCTTGGCTAAAAAACGCTATTATGTGTTCTGCAATAGATGAAACATTGGGTTCACATATCAATCCACTGATACCATCTTTTACCATTTCTGGTAGTCCACCTACATTGGTAACAATCATTGGAACTTCAAAATGATAGGCCAAAGGTGTTACACCACTTTGGGTTGCTTTTTTATATGGTTGGATGATAGCATCTGCAGCACAGCAATAATATTTTACCAATTCATTGGAAATAAACTCATCTATGATGATTATGCTATTCTCAAGACTGTGTGATTGAATCCTTTGTAAATAAGGTTGTTTGTTTTGATAAAACTCACCTGCTATTATCAATTTGATTTCTTGTTGCTTGATGGCGGGGTTGGACATGGCTTCAATCAACAGATCCAGTCCTTTGTATTCTCTTATAAACCCAAAGAACAACAATATTTTTTTGTTTTCCTCAAGCTTTAAATAGGATCGTGCTTCCCTTTTTTCAATCATTGGACCAAAATTGTCATACAAGGGATGCGCAGTTTGAATATACTTTGCCTTTGGATGAAGTGTAAGCAAATCTGAAGTTACTTGATTGCTCATGGTAATAAAACCATGAATGGACTTCATAAAGTATTTGGTCAATAGTTGATCAGCAATCCTCTTTTCGTGAGGAACAATGTTATCTGCAATACAAATGATGTTGGTGTTTATTTTTTTGCGAATAATCCTTGCTATGGTTCCCAAGCACGGTGCCATAAACGGAATCCAATATCTGATAATGACTAAATCCGGTTTTTCTCTTACAATCTTGTTGGCAACTTTGAGCCAGTTCAAGGGATTGATGGAGTTGATGACAGCATGTATATCCAAGTTTTTTGGAGCAGGATCTGTTGAATATTGTGAACTGCCAGGAAATAGCAAAGAGGGATATTGTAATGAGAACGAATAAATAGAAACCTTGTTGTTGGTTGATTGTAACTCTTCAGCCAATCTTTCATTGAAAGTAGCAATACCGCCACCTCTTAATGGATATGCAGATCCGATGATGATGATCTTTTGCACTAATTATTGATTGAATCCGACTTCCGTTTCGATGTTATAATTGTTTCTGTCAGGTGCCCCACGTGATATCATTTCACTGATGAATCCTGCCAAGAAAAGTTGCGTACCAATGATCATGGAGGTCAAGGAAATATAAAAAGCTGGTCGTGATGTAATTCCATAATTGAAATCGATCAATTTTGATACAATCAGGTAACCGCTTGTGATGAACCCAACCAGAAATGCAAATACGCCGAGTAGTCCAAAAAACTGCATGGGCTTTTTTCTGAATTTGCCTATGAACATGATAGTGGCTAAATCTAAAAACCCATTCACAAATCTTTCCCATCCAAATTTAGTGGTGCCGTATTTTCTTGCTCGGTGCTCAACTTCTTTTTCACCAATGCGGGTATAGCCTTGCCATTTGGCAAGTACAGGAATATAACGATGCATTTCACCGTAAACCTCAATTCCTTTTATAACTTCTTGTCTGTATGCTTTTAATCCGCAATTGAAATCATGCAATTGAATACCAGACATTTTCCTGGTTACTGCATTGAAGAATTTCGATGGAATGTTCTTGGTCAATACATTATCATATCTCTTTTTCTTCCAACCACTTACCAAATCATATTGCTCATCTTTGATTTTAGCATACAGGGAAGGTATTTCATCCGGACTATCCTGTAAATCCGCATCCATGGTAATCACCACTTCTCCTTTAGCCTCTCTAAATGCAACATTGAGTGCAGCAGATTTTCCGTAATTTCTTTTGAATTTGATCCCTTTGAACCGGTTGTCTTGATCTGCAATTTGACTGATCACTTGCCAAGACCCATCGGTACTGCCATCGTCCACCATGATCACTTCAAAACTGAAATGATTGGCTTCCATGACCTGCTTGATCCATTGCGTCAATTCTGGCAATGATTCTGCTTCATCTTTTAATGGTATGACAACTGTGATATTCATTTA
This sequence comes from uncultured Sphingobacterium sp., assembly GCA_964344065.1. Lineage (GTDB taxonomy): Bacteria > Bacteroidota > Bacteroidia > Chitinophagales > Chitinophagaceae > Pollutibacter. The sequence goes on from CAYFLQ010000005.1 coordinate 10,883, forward strand.
GAACTCTAATTCAGGTTTTTTCTTTTTTACAATAGCAGCAATGATCAATGCTTCTATGAAATATAGAATACAGGCATACGCAAAAGATTTCGCTATAGAACCAAATGAAAAAATATCTTGCTCTGCTAGTTTATCCATCGCTTTCTCCATTTCAGCCTCAGGTACACCAAACTTTTGCATGGTTTCTTGTGATTTTTCGATTGTCAATTGTTTCATGCGCTCTGCAAAAGCAACGTCCATATAATTGAAAATCAAAAATGATACGATAGAGCTTACCAATGCGGTAATTACAAGCACACCAAATGTTATTTTAAGTGCTTCATTGAACTGTAAAAATCCATTATTTTTCTTTTTTACTTGTATAGCACCCAACACTGCAAATACAATTGGCAGTAAATAGGAAGAGATCCAAGCAGCCGGACTTAAAAAGTATTCTGCACCTAGAATGTATAATACTACAAAAATGAGCACTGCAGCTGAAGCTGAAATCATGCCATATTGAAGTGTCTCTTTATTATGCATGTTTGATATTTTTTCCATCTTTGTTTAAATTTTATACAATTGGTTGCCAAGTATAGTAGCTATTGATTTGCCTTTCATTGGGAGACCAATGTATGCAGAGTTATTTGATTTTGATTGATTATTTGATGAAGAGAACTCACTCAATATATGTTCGTTGAAAATGGTCATATCAGCCGACATGCCAACTTCTATCGTATTTTCTAATTTGAATAGTTGACGAGGATGAAAACAAATGCTGTCCAATATTTCATCCAAAGATAATCCTGCATTGCCCAGCATACCGAAGACTGCTTCAAGACCCAACGTACCATATCCTGCATATTCAAACTCGCAAATTTTTGCGTCCTTGTGTTGTGCAGTATGATGTGAAGTGATGCAATCAATGATGCCATCTTTGATTCCTTTCAACATTGCTTTTCGGTCTTTTTCTGCTCGCAAGGGAGGATTGACTTTAAGATTTGTCTGATAGCCAATCAAATCATTTTCTGTAAACATGCAATGGTGCAGGGTAGTAGAGCATGATATTTGCACACCATCTTTTTTGGCTTTTTTAATCATATCAACCGATGTCGATAAGCTGATTCCAGTAATATGGATTTTAGATTTTGTATATCGAGCAAGTTCAATGTCTCTTGCAACCATGATTTCCTCAGCCAAAGCGGGTTTTCCAGGAAGACCGATTTGAGTTGAAATGACTCCTTCATTCATTTGACCATGTGGAGCTACAGATTGATCATCAGGGATCTGAATGATCACACCATCAAAAGCCGAAACATACTGCAAAGCTTTGATGAGCAGTCCAGCAGATTGTATTGATTTAATTCCGTCGCCAAATGCAATTGCACCCGAAGCATGCATGTCAAACATTTCAGTCAATTCTTTTCCTTCCGTATTTTTTGAAACCGCTCCAATTGGATGAATGGCACAGGGCAGCATTTTACTTGCTGATACGATGTATTCAACACCTGTCTTGGATTGGGTGACTGGATGAGTATTGGGAGATACAAACACGTGGGTAAATCCACCATGAGCTGCTGCATTGGCTAAACTTCTTAAATCATCTTTGAATTCAAAACCTGGGTCGGTTCCAACGGTGAAGACATCAACCCAACCTGGAGAAATCATGTTTCCCTGGGCTTCAATGATCTCATCAGCCTTCGTTTGAATAGAATCTTTTATTTCTTGGATGATCCCATCAGCAATTAAAATGTCCTTGACGGTCTGATAGTGGGATGAAAGTTTGTCCTTTATGAGCGCTTGGCGGACAAGTATCGTCATAGTAGATGAATTACGCAAAGATAACATATTGGCTGTAAATACCATGTATAGGGTGATTTAGGGTAGTTTTTTGTAAATTTGCATCCCATTCGGGAAGTGGCGCAGCCCGGTAGCGCACTTGTATGGGGTGCAAGGGGTCGCCAGTTCGAATCTGGTCTTCCCGACTGAGAAAAGTCCTCTTTTAGAGGACTTTTTTATTTTTCCGTTTCAGTTTAGAACGTAACTTCATTAGAATTATTAAAAACTACATTTTTTTCAAAATTTGCCCCACATGAAAAAGAACAATCAATCATCCAGGAGAAATTTTCTGCATCAAATCGGTGCAACCAGTTTAGTAGCAGCTTTCGCTCCTTTGAGTTCACTCGAAGCAAAAGAAAAAGCTGAGGAGAGAATACTTCGATATGACAGAAAAATTTCTGTCGGCGATAAAATCAGATTAGGTGTCATTGGATTTGGAGTTCAAGGTCATGGTGATTTGAAAACAGCATTGCAGGTTCCAGGTGTTGAATTGGCGGGTATCTGTGATTTGTATACTGGCCGTCTTCAAAATGCAAAAGAATTGTATGGCAATGATCTATATACCACAAGAGATTACAGAGAATTATTGAATCGAAAAGATATTGATGCTGTTATCATTGCAACACATGACGTATGGCATTCAAAAATGACCATGGACGCGTTGTCGATGGGCAAGCATGTGTATATAGAAAAACCAATGGTATATAAAATCAAAGAAGGATATGATGTGATTGCTGCTCAAAAGAAATACGGTAAAGTGTTGCAAGTAGGGAGTCAAAGAGTAAGTAGCATCGGACTCGCTAAAGCAAAAGAATTGTTGGCCGCTGGTGAGATTGGAAAACTTAATATGGTGAATGCGGTATACGATAGACAAAGCTCCATTGGTGCATGGGAGTATACCATTCCAAAAGATGCAGATGCAAGCACAACCGATTGGGATCGTTTTATTCAAGTAACTGATAAGATGCCTTACGATTCTAAAAAATTCTTCTGGTGGAGAGCTTTCAAAGAAGTTGGAACGGGCGTTGCAGGTGATCTCTTTATTCACTTGCTCAGTGGTACACATTTGATTACCAATTCATACGGACCAGAAACTATTTATAGTACAGGCCAATTTAGTCATTGGCTAGATGGTAGAAATATGCCTGATGTGATGTCTGGAGTAATGCAGTATCCTGATTGTCCGCAACATCCTGCATTCCAATTGACCTTACAAGTAAATTTTATCAGTGGAACTGGCGGCCAAGAAATCATCCGATTGGTTGGTTCTGAAGGTGTCATGGATGTAAGAGGAAATAACATTTCTGTTAAACACAGCATCCTTCCTGAAGCCCCAGGATTTGGTGGATACGATTCTGTATTTACATTCTCAAAGAGTATGCAGGATGAAATGCAAAAAGAATACGATGCTAAATGGACAGAAGCCCAGAAGAAAAGAAGAGTAAAAGAAGATGTTAACTTCAAACCTCCAGTTGGATACAGCGAGCATCTTGACCATTTTACGAATTTCTTTGATGCCATTAGAACTGGAAAGAAAGTAGTGGAAGATGCTGAATTTGGATTCAGAGCTGCTGCTCCTGCATTGTCTTGCAACGATAGTTATTTCAGCAAGAAGATTGTGAAGTGGGATCCAGTAAATATGAAATTAAAGTAATCAATTATAACACTCCATGCAAACTGCCACCTGAAGAAAACAGCCTGTCTGTTTTCTTCAGCACGGTAGGATCTAAATTTACAGCTGGTGCATGATGAGGTTTGATTCTTGCATCAATGATCAAAGGACCAGCACACCCCCAGTGTTTATTTTCAATGAATGAACCAACACCATCTATATCGTGAGATGGGTTGGATCTTGTAAATGTTACCCAAAGGAAATTGTTGATGGTTTGTCCTACAAACGCAGCATCATCACTTAAAACGATTATGGCAACTCCACGTAGATCATCCAATTGATGCTTCAACTGATTTTTTATCAAATCAATCTCATCCATTGAATCTGTTCTATTGGTGTATTTTTTTGTTTGAATGGCAATAACTCCTGGAATTACCATTGAAATTCCTGTAATGCCAACCAACGCTTTGAGTGAGGATGGTATTTCTTTTGCAAGCTCTCTTTTTTTGTCACCATATGCAGCAAACACCACTTTACTTCCTGCATTAAGTCCCTCTCCACTGTAATCTAAAGTATCAATGGTAGTATTGGTGTAAAAATGAACATCTCTTTTCAACTCTATTCGCTCTAGTATAAAATTGAAGTATGCTGGTACATCGTGCGTTGTTAGCTGATTGGTTTCGTCTGCTGTGATAAACAAAAATTTCGCCAAACTCAATTGGCCAGTTCCTAATACATGATTTGCTATGGTGAGTATTTCCGCAGGTTGCTTGGTTGGAAGATAGGGGGTGTAGCGTTCACTTCCAATTGCCAATAGTAGAGGATGAACTCCAGCAGCATCAACTGCATGCACTTCTTTCAAACCAGGGATTTCATTGGGAATTGCTTCGCCAGTTATTTCATGAATCAACTGACCAAAACTGGTGTCCTCTTGAGGAGGTCTTCCCACAACCGTGAATGGCCAAATGGCATTTTTCTTTGCATATACTTTATGCACTTTCATCAGTGGGAAGGGATGCTTCAAACTATAATAACCTAAATGATCTCCAAAGGGACCCTCGGGTTTGTTTTCACCAGGAATAACTTCTCCAGTGATAACAAAATCTGCGTCGGTACTGATGCAATATCCATCCTTGTATGCGTAACGGAACCTTCTTCCGCCAAGTATTCCTGCAAAATTGATTTCACTCATGCCCTCTGGAAGCGGCATCACGGCTGCAACGGTATGAGCAGGGGGGCCACCTACAAAAATGCTCACTTTCAACGGCAGGTTTTTCTTGTTTGATTTTGTTTGATGTACTCCAATGCCCCTGTGCAATTGATAGTGTAATCCAATCTCTTTGTTTAGCAAATAATCATTGCCATTTAACTGGATTCGATACATACCTAAGTTTGAATGGCGGATGCCAGGTTGATCGATGTCTTCAGAATATACTTGTGGAAGTGTAACAAATGCACCTCCATCATTTGGCCAATGTTGAATGGACGGAATATCTTCTATGCGTATTTCTTTGAAAAAAACTGGTTGTTGAATTGGATTTCGGAGGGGAATTGCATGAATGGCATGAAAACCTGATTTCAACAACTGAAGTGGTTGTTGAAATGCGGAAATGGGATTTTGTTTTACCCTGATCAACTGTTGAACATGCTCAAGGGAATCTCGGAATATAAATTTGCTTCTTGCTAAACTGCCAAAAATATTGGAGGCAGCTCTATACGATGAACCCTTTACATTTTCAAACAAAAGGGCAGGGCCACCCACTTCATAAACACGGTGATGAATGGTGGCCATTTCAAGAAAAGGGTCTACTTCTTCAGTGACCCTCTTCAGATGACCATTTCTTTCTAAGTCATGTAGGCATTGTTCTAAAGATGAATATGCCATTGTATGTTAATTAAATTCTTTCAAAGGCAGAGAAGAAGAAGTTGCCTTCAATGGCAGCATTTTCATCACTGTCACTTCCATGAATGGCATTTTCTCCTACGCTTTTTGCATACAGCTTACGGATGGTTCCATCAGCAGCTTGTGCCGGATTGGTTGCTCCAATCAATGTTCTGAAATCAGCAACTGCATGCTCTTTTTCCAAAATAGCAGCAACAATTGGACCGCTGCTCATGAACGATACCAATTCGCCATAAAAAGGTCTTTCTTTATGTACTGCATAAAATTCGCCTGCTTTTTCAGCTGAAAGTTTGGTCAGTTTCATTGCAGTGATTTTAAAACCAGCTGCTTCAATGTGTTTTAAAATAGATCCTGTGTGTCCAGCTGCAAATGCATCTGGCTTGATCATGGTAAAGGTTCTGTTGCTCATATTCGGTTTCAAATTTGGATGGCAAAGTTAATGCTACAAGTCCCACCCACCAAGAAAAGCTGTACCTTTGCATCGCTCATGAAAGACATTCAACAGGTATTTTCATCACTTTCTCCGGCAGACAGCATCGTAATCACCATGCATCAAAAACCTGATCCAGATGCAATGGGCTCCTCATTGGGTTTGTACCATTTTTTTAAAAATGCTGGATTGAATCCAACTGTCATTTCTCCCACCAATTGGGCAGATTTCCTGTCATGGATGCCTGGGATGGAAAATGTGGTTGATTTTGAAAATACAAAACAGCATGCCAATGAAATTATTCAACATGCCAATTGGATTTTTTGTTTAGACTTCAATCATCTCTCCAGAACAAGGTTCATGGAAGAGTCATTGTTTTCATCTGCTGCAAAAAAAGTTTTGATTGATCACCATCGAGAACCCCAACTAGAGGTATTCGAATACGGCATAAGCGATATCAGCAAGAGTTCAACTGCAGAGATGGTATATGATTTTATCATGTCAACCGACAAATCAAATCTCATTAATAAAGATGTGTCCACTTGCTTGTATGCAGGAGTCATGGCAGATACAGGATCTTTTCGATTCCCATCAACCACTTCAAGTGTACATCATATGGTAGCACATTTGAAAGGATTCGACATTCAGCATTCAAAAATACATGCTGCTATTTATGATAATTTTCAAGAGAACAGATTAAGGTTCATTGGACATGTATTAACCTATAGAATGGAAGTCCTGTATGAATACAACACTGCGTTGATCGCCATACCAAAATCAGATACCCAAAAGTTTCACATCAAAACTGGTGATACAGAAGGATTGGTAAATTATCCTTTATCTATTCAGGGAATTGAAATGGCTGCTTTGCTGATTGATCGTGATGAAGAACGTAAATGGTCTTTTAGAAGCAAAGAATACTTTGATTGCAACAGTTTTGCAAGAAAATATTTCAATGGAGGTGGTCATTACAACGCTTCCGGTGGAAGAAGCTTAGATTCGCTGGAAGAAAACATTGCACAATTCAAGAAAGTATTGAAAGAATTCTCATCTTTACAACAATAAACAAACAATGAAAAAATCAACTCTCTTATTTGCTGCCGTTGCAGCTATGATCTTCAGCTCTTGCGGACAGCTTGGGTTTGAAAAAACAAAATCAGGACTAGAATATAAAATCATCAAATCAAGTGAAGGAGAAAAACTTGAACAAGGTGATTTCGTAAAATTTCAATACAAACTCACCTACAAAGATTCTGTTGTAATGAGCACCTATGGTGTGTTACCAGCTTTTGATCAAGTTGACAGTGTGGGAAGATTCCATGATTTTTCTGAATTGCTCACTAAGTTGAAAGTGGGAGACAGTGTAGTCACATATCAGTATGCTGACTCCATGCAAAAAACTGCTCAATTTGGCATGCCTCCTTACCTGAAAAAAGGGGAGAAGCAAATGGCTACCTTAAAAATTATCAAGGTATTTAAAAATAAAGGTGCAGTAGTAGGCAGAGAACTTGCATTTGCTGATTATCAAAACGATCTCAATAATTTCAGAGAAAAAGAATTGAGTGATATCAAAAAATATCTCGACAGTAAAAATATAGCAGCGCAAAAAGTAAACAACAGCGTTTATATGGTGATGGAAAAAGAGGGTACTGGAAGATCTGCTGATTCTGGAATGATGGTTGGCGTTAAATACTCAGGTAAGAACTTTGATGGAAAATATTTCGATTCTAATGTTGATTCTACTAAACAAACCATGGCGCATCCGTTGGAAACATTCTATTTTGTTTCTAAAAGAGAAGGGGCTATCCAAGGTATGTTGGAATCTATTTCGGCATTTAAAGTTGGCGGTAAAGGAACTTTATATATTCCTTCAACGTTGGCATACGGCCCACAGGGAAGCATGCCTGTGATCAAGCCGTATGAAAACCTAATTTTTGAAATTGAAGTGGTGGAAGTAAAAGAGGCACCTAAAAATCAAACACAGGGAATGCCCCCAGGAGTTGGTAACTAATTCTTGAATAAAAAGAGCAGCCATCGCTGCTCTTTTTTTATGGGTTTACTTGTTGATACAACTGAATAATTTCCTTCGCAGGCTTAACATCATGTACCCTTAAGATATGCGCCCCTTTTAACAATGCTACCATGTGCAAAGCACTTGTTGCATTGAGTGATTCTTCTGGTGTTGTGTTCAGCAATTTGTATATCATTGATTTTCTTGATAGTCCCACCAACAATGGCTTTTGGAGTGACATGAAAGAATCTAATTCTCTCAATAAG
>CAYFLQ010000006.1:0-18140 GCA_964344065.1 uncultured Sphingobacterium sp.
TTTCAAAAAAGGTGACTGCATCAAAGGATGTATAACCAAACAATCCTTGTGCATACGATAGCTCTTTCCCCTCTGCATTCACTTCAAATCTGTTCATAAAATCCCAAATCAAGGAGGGCACATCTGTATCTTTCAATTGAATTTTCTCAGGTGCTTCATTTGGATACTTGAACTCAACCGATTCATGAGAAGTAATTTCCATTCCTGCTATCGCATTGATTGCAATGAATGAAAAACTATTTTCAGATGTATGGTGATCCGTGCTTTCCAACAAAATAGTATCACGAAACTTATCTCGCAATCTCAAATAGATCCCAACAGGGGTATAAAGATCCGCTGGCAATCTTTTAAAGCTGGTTGTTAATTTAATTTTTTTCATTTTTTTCAACGTCAAACAAAAAATAAAAGCCCCGAAAATCGGGGCTTTGAATATGTTATAAAACAAGATTGACTACCCCGTTATGAGATAGTATGCCAACCGTTGTTTGTAATGATCATTTTCATCTAGACAAAATTGCAGAAAAAGATTCAAAAATCCAAATGGGAGCTAAATATTTGAAATATTGCTGAGAATCTATACTTACTTCACATATCTTTTGATTTCACGCTCTGTTTCTCGTTCCTTGATCGATTCACGCTTATCATGCAGCTTTTTACCTTTACCCAGGCCTATTTTCATCTTTGCATATCCTCTTTCATTAAAGTAAATACTTAGAGGAATGATGGTGTATCCTTTTTCCTTTAGTTTTAATTGTATTTTATTGAGCTCCTTGCTTTTCAAAAGCAATTTCCGTTCACGTGTTGGATTATGATTGGCATAGCTACCGTATTCATAGGGAGAAATGTGTAAGCCTTTGACATAAAGTTCACCTCGATCCATTAAACAATAACTGTCATTGAAACTCACTCGGCCATCACGAATGGCCTTTACTTCCGTACCAGTCAATACCATGCCCGCATCAAATTTATCTTCGATGAAGTACTCGTAAGAAGCAGATCGATTCTTGATTTCCATGATGAAGCACCAGTTATTTTAAATTAACTGGCAAATAAAGAGAGCAAAGTAGCAATCCTGTTTTTTAATTCTTTTCTTCCAACGATCATATCAAGAAAGCCATGTTCGATGAGAAACTCAGATGTTTGGAACCCTTCAGGTAAATCTTTTTTGATGGTTTCTTTGATTACTCTGGGACCTGCAAATCCAATCATGGCACCAGGTTCACCTATATTGATGTCGCCCACCATGGCAAAGGATGCAGTAGTACCACCATATGTTGGATCAGTGCACAGTGAAATGTAAGGAATTCCGGCAACGGCAAGTTTGCTAATTTTTCCAATGGTCTTTGGAAGCTGCATCAAAGAGAATGCACTTTCCATCATTCTTGCTCCGCCACTCTTGCTGATGATCATAAGCGGAATTCTATGTTGTAAACAATACTCTGCTGATCGTGCAATTTTCTCCCCCATAACACTTCCCAATGACCCACCAATAAAATTGAAATCCATACAAGACACAACCAAATCATTACCACCTACTTTACCTACAGCAGATGTGATGGAATCATGTAAACCAGTTTTGGAATAGGCTTCGTCTAATCTTTTCTTGTATGGCTTCAAATCATTGAATCCAAGAAAATCAATCGATTTTACTTCCGCAAAAAGCTCAGTGTATTGATGATCATCAAATAAAAACTCAAAATATTCTTCACTGCCAATGCGATGATGATAATCGCATTTTGGACATACTGACAAGTTTTCTTTCAACTCATCAGTTGTACAGGTATACTTACAGGAAGGACATTTGGTCCACAGTCCATCAGGAGTTTCTTTCTTTTCAGAAGTGGAAGTACTGATTCCCTTTTTTCTTCTTTTGAACCAACTCGTAGAGGATGTCTCCTGTTCTGGTAATGAACCAGAAAGTTGTGCGTTAAAATCATCTTCTCTTTTAAGTGCCATTCGCTACATGTGTTGTTTCAGACCACAAATATAATCCATCCATTTTTTATGGAATGCCTATACATAAACAATTGAATATCAATTGAATAATGATGCTTGTTTAGAAGAAGCCGATGAATCGACCCATTCAATTTCAGTACTTTTTGTAAAATCAACCAGCTTTGTTCCCACGGCTTTCCATCCCATCACCTCAGCGAAATCGTTGACTTTAACCTTGGTCTGTTTTGCCTGTGTGCCACGTCCAGTTTTTACAAGAGCTACTGGATTGGGATCCGTTGAGATGGCTTCCACGTAATTTCCATCTGCTTCCTTGATAAAATAGAATTTATTGTGCAGGCTGGTTGTCTCAATCTTAAATCGCTTGAGATTGAACTGTAACTTTTCGTTGTCCAGATAGATGGCAGTAATAATTTTAGACGGATCAAACTTTTCAATTTTGATCAATTTTTCATGATCGAAACGTTGAGTCAATTCAGTATCTGTAATTTCATAGTATCCGTCATGATAGATTACCAACAATTGATCCTCAGGAGCAAAAGTTCCAAGAAGCGTTCCCTTTTCTTCGGTATTCAATCTCCCAAAGGTGTCATCAAACCAGAGTTTTCTTCCCCCCAATGTAGATTTCCCCGCTTCAAGTAGTTTTACATTTTTGATGGGATACTTTGTTACTTGATTACCAACAGAGTTTCTTCCCTTGATATCAAGTGAATCGAAATAAAATTCCAGTTGCTTGTTTCGAGCACTGCAATTGGGACTCAATATAACTGAGACTGATTCAGCCTCTCCATTTGGATTGGCGGTGAAATAGTTGACTTTGGATTTATCACTTCCCTTGGTGAGGTCGTATTCTTTATCGCGGGTTACACCCATTACATTGAAACGCTTGGCATATGAAATACCTGTTGCACCATCCGTATAGATCATGTTATAAGTGCTGCGTTCATCATTTTTATGAAAGATAGCAGCGTATAAAATATCTTTTCCAATGTATACTTTATCATCCACCTTGACCACTTTCATGATCCCTTGTTTGGTGAATACGATGATATCATCCAAATCAGAACACTCCGTAACGAATTCATCTTTTTTCAAGCTGGTTCCAACAAAACCCTCTGCCCTGTTCATGTACAAACGAACATTGGCTATTGCAACCTGACGTGCTTGAATTACATCAAAGAGTTTAATTTCAGTTTTTCTGCCTTTCTCCTTTCCAAATTTTTCTTTCAGCCCTTCAAAATATGCAATAGCATAGTCGGTAAGATTGTTCAGATCATGTTTGACTTGTTTCATCTCTGACTCAAGCGCTTTGATTTGTTGATTCAACTCATCAATGTCGAGTTTATAAATTCTTCTTACAGGCTTCTCCGTTAACTTGACGATATCATCTCTACTGATTTCCTTTTTGAAACTTTTTCGATAAGGATCAAATGCTTTTAGAATTGAATGCAGCACTTTTTCCCAGTCTTCATGCTTTTTTTCAAGCTCTTTGTAAATCTTCTCTTCAAAAAATATTTTTTCCAGTGAAGTAAAATGCCATTTGTCTTGCAATTCAGCCAATCTGATTTCCAATTCTTGCTTCAACAAGTCTTTTGTGTACTCAGCAGAATGCTGAAGCAAATCTGTAACGGATCCAAAAATGGGTTTATGATCAATGATCACACACGCATTGGGAGCAATGCTCACCTCGCAATCGGTGAAAGCATACAATGCATCGATGGTGATATCTGATGAAATCCCTGCAGCCAATTCAATCAAAATCTCTACATCTGCTGCGGTATTATCCGTTACCTTTTTGATTTTAATTTTTCCCTGATCATTTGCTTTTACAATAGATTCCATCAATTGAGTAGTGGTTACTCCAAATGGAACGTCTTTGATAACAATGCTTTTTTTGTCTACCTCTTGAATATGTGCACGGCACCTTATTCTTCCTCCCTTCTTTCCATCATTGTAATTGCTCACATCAATCATTCCTCCCGTTTGAAAATCAGGATAGAGTTCAAACTTCTTGCCTTTCAGGCTTTTGATGGAGGCATCAATCAGTTCATTGAAATTATGTGGAAGAATCTTGGTTGAGAGTCCAACTGCAATTCCCTCGGCACCTTGAGCAAGTAACAAAGGAAATTTCATGGGTAAATTGATGGGCTCCTTCTTTCTTCCATCGTAGCTCAACTGCCATGAAGTTGTCTTTCCATTAAAAGCGACTTCCAAAGCAAATTTGCTCAATCTTGCTTCGATATAACGGGCTGCTGCTGCATCATCACCTGTTCTTACATCTCCCCAGTTTCCCTGTGTGTCTATCAATAAATCTTTCTGCCCCAAGTTTACCAATGCATCTTGAATACTTGCATCACCATGTGGATGATATTGCATGGTTTGTCCAATGATGTTGGCAGCTTTATTCAATCGCCCATCATCCATTTCTTTCATAGAATGGAGGATTCTCCTTTGCACAGGTTTCAACCCATCGTTTACTTCTGGAACAGCACGCTCCAATATCACATAGGAGGCATAATCAAGAAACCAGCTCTTATATTGACTGGTAACACCGCCCTCTTGATCAAACTCTGTTATTGACTTATTTTTTGCCATGTTTATGCTGTCGTTTCTACTGCAGATTTTTTCTTGATTTCAAAATCCTTCATTGCACCTATTTTACCACTCACTTCATATTTCTCTTGTTGATCAATGATCGTTTTCAACCGCCAAAGCAAAAATGCATCTCCAGTAGTCTCCTTGTTTTTTGAAATAAAAGAATGAATAATCTTGGATGCTTTTTGTGCCTCCGGCATGATATATCTTGATAGATCAGTATCATAATAATTCACATCTTTGTGAAGAATCTTTTTGCCGCCTTCTAACAAACGAACCATGGAACCTTGTGAGCAAATTTTGTTCCATTCATCACCATCTACTTCAAATTCGCTGGTTGTAACAGGACGCGCTAATTTTTTTGCTTTTAGAAATTCTTTGGGAGGAATTTGACTCAACCAATCAGGATAAAATATATTTCCTTTTTCATTGATAAATGGCAAGTTGTTTAAATAAAGTATTTGAATGCGTCCTTTAAAGGTTGCAAGTTGACTTACCATCCAAAAATATCCGCATACATCATGTTTGTTTTGTGCTGCCCATATCCAAACTTCTTCATGCTCATCATTGGTTAGCGCCTCGATTATATCCAAGATTGTTTGTTCATCATTTACTTTTCCTTCCTCCACCAATCCATCATAGTCGCCACCTGCTAAAACCATTTTCCACCAATTTTTTCGTTCGGCTGCACCTTCCGGAGTAAAAATATGTTGCAATGGTCCAACTGCATAATCGTCTCGAATAATTTTGATAGCTCCAGCCAATGACTCATCCATTTCAATGGCTTTGCTCAATACCTCTACATCTGGTTCATTAAAAACAACGTGGATCATAGTTATTAAATTGATTGTTCAACTGCATCTAATTCAACCCGCAAATTGGAAACAATAAAATCTTGCCTCTCCTGGGTGTTTTTACCCATATAATACTCCAGCAAATGCTGAATATGAATTTGACTGCCAAGGATGACAGGAGTTTTTCTCATATCAGCACCTATGAATTTTTTAAACTCATCAGGAGAGATTTCACCCAATCCTTTGAAACGGGTGATTTCAGGTTTTGCTCCAATTTTCTTAATAGCGGCTTGCTTTTCGGTTTCTGAATAACAATAAATAGTTTCCTGTTTATTGCGTACCCTGAATAAAGGAGTTTCTAAAATATATACATGTCCATCTCTTACCAGATCTGGGAAGAATTGCAAGAAAAATGTCATCAACAAGAGTCTGATGTGCATTCCATCAACATCCGCATCCGTTGCAATGATGATGTTATTGTACCTCAAATCATCCATCCCCTCTTCAATATTCAACGCGTGTTGCAACAAATTGAATTCTTCATTTTCATACACCACTTTCTTTGTGAGTCCAAATGAATTGAGCGGTTTTCCCCTCAGGCTAAATACAGCCTGCGTTTCAACATCCCTCGACTTTGTAATGGATCCACTTGCGGAATCACCTTCAGTAATAAAAATAGTGCTTTGAAATTGCTTTGCTATAAACTCTTCTTTCCCTTTAGTAGGAGGCTCATCATTGAGATGAATTCTGCAATCCCTTAATTTTCTATTGTGAAGGTTTGCTTTTTTCGCTCTTTCGTTTGCCAACTTTTTGATACCGGCCAATTCTTTTCTCTCGCGCTCACTTTGTTCTATGCGTTTTTTAATCGCTTCGGCAACGGAGGGATTTTTATGCAAGTAGTTATCCAGTTCTTTTGCAAAAAAATCAGAGACAAAATTTTTCATGGATGGTCCACCTTCAAACATGGTCTGTGAACCTAATTTTGTTTTGGTCTGTGACTCAAATACAGGCTCCTGTACTCTTACAGCTATGGCCGCAACAATGCTTTGTCTGATATCAGATGTATCGTAATCTTTTTTAAAAAAATCGCGAATTGTTTTCACAAATGCCTCCCTGAACGCCAATACATGCGTTCCACCCTGGGTAGTATATTGTCCGTTTACGAAACTGTAAATGTCCTCTCCATATTCATTGTTGTGAGAAATTGCCACTTCGATGTCCTCCCCTTTCAAATGAATGACAGGATATCTCAATTCATCTTCATTGGTATTTCTGTGCAGCAGATCCAACAATCCATTTTTGCTGACAAATTTTTTACCATTGAAATTGATGAGGAGACCAGCGTTCAGATAACAATAGTTCCACAATTGCTTTTCTATGTAATCTGGGATGAAGTGATAATTCCGAAAAATTTGTTCATCAGGAATAAACATCACTTCAGTGCCGTTGGATTCTTTTGTGGCTGCTTCTTTGTGTTCCTTTGATAATGCACCTCGGGTGAATTCAGCTATTTTCTCTTTTCCTTCTCTGAATGCCCTTACTTTAAAATATTCACTCAAGGCATTTACAGCTTTGGTACCGACTCCATTTAGACCAACACTCTTTTGAAAAACCTTGCTATCATATTTAGCCCCTGTATTGATCTTGCTGACAACATCCACCAATTTTCCGAGTGGGATACCACGCCCGTAATCTCTGATCAGCACTTCTCTTCCATTCAATTCCAGATCAATCTGCTTGCCGTAGCCCATCATATGCTCATCAATGCAGTTGTCCATTACTTCTTTCAGCAGGACGTATATACCATCATCCTGACTGCTTCCGTCGCCCAATTTGCCTATGTACATACCTGGACGTAAGCGAATATGTTCCTTCCAATCAAGGCTTTTTATAGAATCCTCGTTGTACTCAAAGATGTTATTGTCTTGCTGTTTAGCCATAATGAATCACCTCAATGTTGATCGTCACCAAAAATTATAAAACCTTGGTTGCCAAAGATAAATGAATGAAACCTGCCAGTCTGTTGCAGGTTATCAACGCAATGTGCATAATTTAAGATCCAGCTGGAAGATCAGTTCATGCGTTTTTTGATCGTGGATACTTGTTCCTGGAGATTGTTTACCAATTGTGCAAGTTGACCAACATCCCATCGTTGTTGCTGAGCAACTTTTGAGATCACCATTTGAGCCTGCCAGATCTCCAGAATATCTTCTGCATTGATTTGATATGGCTGGAAGGATGGATTGTCACTTGTGAGGGTTACTTTATTTTTTGATTTAACCGTTCTCGATACACGTTTATATACAATACCTTCATTTCGACTGACCACAATACAAGCGGCCTGTTGCTTTACATCATCTAATGAATCCATTTTTTGTCCAACGATGATCGATCCACTTGGCGTTGGCAACATACTGTCACCAATAATTTCAAAAGCCCTGTAATTTCCACTTCCCAGCATGGGCAGGGTAAAAGTGTTCAATTCATCAATGAATTCATCATCGGCATAACCAGCCAGATAACCTGCAGCTGCTTTCATGGGAACAAAATGTATCAGATTATTCTCCGCAGCCATTTTCAATTGCCTGCGTTTTGATAAATAATTTCCTTTTGATTCACTCATATCCCTTCGCAACAGATCATCCAGACTTACTCTGAAAAGATCACTAACGACCTCCAACACATCTACTCTAGGTTCTGCACGCTCCTCTTCATAAGCGCCCAATAATGAACGTTTGATTTGAAGCTTTTGCGCAAATTCCTCCTGCGTAAGTCCTTTCAACTTGCGCAGATATTTCAAATTTTGTCCTGCGAATGACTGTGACATACTAATGATTTTGGGGCAATATACTAAATTTTTTAGTTTTCAAACAAAAATGCTAAGTTTTTTTTCAAATTGAGTTTTGGTGGTTTTAAAAGTCAGCTCTTAAATATGTGGTAATTTAGATCCAGTTATGACTAAAAAGAAAGGCAGTAAACGCGAAAAGCCCATCATCTTGGTTGTGAATGATGATGGTGTAAGTGCACCTGGCATCAATCATCTGGTTGAAGCTGTGAAAGATTTAGGAAGAATTGTTGTGGTTGCACCCGACAAACCTCAATCTGGCATGGGACATGCCATCACCATCGGCTACCCTCTCAGATTGCATAAAACACATATCCCAGCAGATGTTGAAGCATGGAGCTGCAGCGGAACACCGGTTGATTGTGTTAAGTTGGCAGTTGACAAAGTATTGCACAGAAAACCTGATATCTGTTTGAGTGGGATCAACCATGGAGCCAACCACTCTATCAATGTGATTTATTCTGGAACAATGAGTGCTGCCATTGAAGCTTCCATTGAAAACATTCCTTCAGCTGGTTTTTCATTGCTTGATCATAGCCTTGAAGCAGATTTTTCTGGTGCAAAAAAATATGCAAGGATGATTGTTGAACAAATGCTGAAAAAGAAGGCTGACAAACATTTATGCCTGAATGTAAACATCCCTTCCGGAGATGCGAGTTTAATCAAAGGCGTGAAAGTATGTAAGCAGGCTTACGCCAAATATGAAGAAGATTTTAAAGAAAGAAAAGATCCTATTGGCAAAAAATACTATTGGTTAACAGGAGAATTCTTGAACCTTGAAAAAAGCAAGGACACCGATGTGTGGGCCTTGCAAAATAACTATGTCAGTGTTGTACCCGTTCAATATGATCTTACCAATTATATGCTCAAGAAAAAAATTGAAAAAGATTATACGTGGTAATGAAAAATAAAGACAATTATATATTAGGATTGATCATTGGCGCCTTTTTGCCTGTGATTAGTTTTTTTGGTTATTATTACTGGAAGTTCAGCCTGTTCAGTTTTGATGAATTCCTAGATGTTCTTTCTCAAAACAAGTCACTCGTTACAGCGTTGAGCATTCCGTGTTTGTTGCTGAACATAGTATTTTTTACAGTATTCATCAATGGCAATAAAGACAAAACAGCAAAAGGCATCTTCTTTGCATCTATCATCTATGCACTTGCTGCATTGATCTTTAAATTTCTATTTTAACTGCTGGCCAATGAAGTACTACATCATTGCAGGTGAAGCCTCTGGCGATTTGCATGGCAGTAGATTGATCAGAGCGTTAAAAGCGAATGACCCTGATGCAGCATTCCGCATATGGGGTGGTGATCTGATGTCAAAAGAAGGTGGTACACTTGTAAAACACTACAGCGAATTGGCTTATATGGGCTTCTTTGAAGTATTGATGAATATCAGCACCATCATTCGCAACATTCGATTTTGCAAAAAAGACATCCTTCGTTATTGTCCAGATGCAGTCATTTGCATAGACTACCCAGGATTTAATCTACCGATTGCAGACTATGCAAAAAAACATGGACTCCATACCATTTATTATATATCACCACAAGTATGGGCATGGAAAGAGAGCCGGGTAAAAAAAATTAAAAAAATGGTTGATCGGATGTTGGTTATTCTTCCATTTGAAAAACCTTTTTACCAAAAATGGAATTATGAAGTTGAATATGTAGGTCACCCTCTATTAGAAGTGATCGATGAATTCAAAAAATCACATGCAGGCGATGCAATCAAAAATGCCTTTTCACTAAAGAATAAAAAAATTGTTGCCCTTCTTCCTGGATCAAGAAAACAAGAAATCAACTCAACACTTCCCATTATGCTGGAGGCTACCAAGCAATTCGAGGATATCGAATGTATCATAGCCCAGGCGCCAGGTGTAGAAGATGATATCATTCAACAACATACTCAATCATACAAACAGATCAAGGTCTGGAAAAACAACACCTATGAATTGTTGACTATTGCGGATGCCGCAATGGTAGCTTCCGGCACGGCTACGTTAGAAACTGCCTTGTTTGGAGTACCAGAAGTAGTTTGTTTTAAAACTTCTTGGCTATCTTTTTTCATGGCAAGACTCTTTATTAAAGTGAAATACATTTCACTTGTAAACATCATCATGAATAAACAGGTTATTCGCGAATTGATTCAACACCAATTAAAAGCATCAAACATTGCTGAAGAGTTGAACCAGCTGCTGAGCAATGAATCAACAAGAAATCAAATGAAGCAGGATTTTGAGACGCTCTACCAACAATTGCTTCCAGGGGGCAATGCGTCGACCAATGCGGCTGTAAAGATTACAACCTTTCTTGCGAGTAAGGCTATCGTCTCAAGAACAACCTGATGATAATGACTACCAGTGCAAAAAGAAATAACAACAGAGAAAGTCTGTTGATACCATGCATGTATTTTACCCAGGATGAGTTCGGAGTGTCTTCATCTTTTTTTCTTAAATAAAGGTAGGTCGCGATCTGTTTCCAAATTCCCATATAGATTTTTTTAAGCTGTCAGTAAGCTGCATCCCCGTACATCACTGCTGTCTACTCTTCCGAGCAATTCAAATTCCCCATTTCCAGTGAATCTTGCCAAGTCATCCGTCGCAATAAATCCAATGCTGTCAATATTTGCCAAATCAATCACATTGATAACACCCACACGCATGATATGTTCATCTTCCTGCCATATTTCAAAAGGATCATCTGTTGACCTCAACAAAATATTCAATTTGCTTGAAGATCTGTACAATCCATTTCCTTTTGAATAAGCTTGTGACATGAGTTCTGTCATTCCATATTCTGCATGAATGGTATGTACACCAAATCCATCCTTTAAAAGTTGATGCAATTCATCACGGGTCAGTTCTTTTTTACGCCCTTTCATTCCACCTGTCTCCATGACGATAGTATGTTTCAGTTGTATAGGATGAGATTCAATAAAATCTAATAAGGCAAAAGTAACTCCCATCAGAATAGTTGGCTGAGCCTGTGCCTCAAGTTCCAATAGCAATTCATGCAATTTATTAAACTCATTCAAAAAGAATCCGCTGGATGAATGTTTACTCAGTTTTATAAAATGATCCGCCATGACAATCAATGAAGAATTGCCTCTTTCAAGATACGAAGGCAACAGACCAATGAAACAATATTCAGCTGGATCACCATAGGATTCTCTGAAAATAGAGACGGTATTCTCCAAATATGCATCGATATTCCTGATACAATGTTTGCTGTTGATCATGCCAGTTGTACCACTGCTTTCAAAACATTTTTCAGGTTGGAAATTCCCCGTTTTTACCTCATGTGTTTTAAAAAAAGAAATAGGTAAAAAAGGGATATCATCAAGGGCGCAAACCGTTGCTGGATCTACCGCTAAACTTTGTATGAAATGCTTATACAATTCATTTTCAGATGACTGTTTTCTGAACAATTGCAAGGCTTCATCTATGAATGGCTGATTTAACAAGGTTAAAGGTTGTTTAAAATGAATAAAACCTAATAGGTTTTTAATCGCGAATCGGTTAATTTTGAACAGCAACAAAGGTACATGAGAAAAGCCTTCCTCATCATATCGTGGATGTTTTTTGGATTCGGATGCAGCAAAGACAGTATTCAATCTAAGCCAAGCCTGAAAGTCAATAGCATCAGTGCTTCCAAAATATTTGCTGGAGAAGATCTGCAAATCAGACTCCAACTAACAGACCAAGAGGGAGATTTCTTAGATACAATTTGGGTAAAGAAATCTACTACCAGTTGCACGAAAAGTAATTTCATTGATTCCAACCTTTTCAGAATTCCATCAGATCTACCCAGAACAAAAAATTTTAGTGGGGAATTGATCCTTACCATGAATTACAGCATTGTACTTCAACCCCGTTGTTTTGCGAGTGATACCACTACCTTTAGTTTCTGGGTAAAAGATGCAAAAGGCAACAAAAGCGATACCATCAAAACTTCACAAATCATTATTTCAAGATAATCATCTATATGGCAAAGTCAACCAAATCCAGAAGACTGTTAAGCGATGCATCATACTCATTTTTGAAAGAATATATCAACACTCCCTCCCCAACGGGATTTGAATCAGGTGGCCAAAAATTATGGCTAAAGTATATCCAACAACATGTTGATGAAATCATCACTGATCCATATGGCTCTGTTGCAGGAATTTTAAATCCAAAAGAAAAATTCAAAGTTGTCATTGAAGCACATGCTGATGAAATCAGCTGGTTTGTAAACTATATTTCTGATACTGGTTTGATATACCTCAAACGCAATGGTGGTGTTGATCATCAAATTGCACCAGGAAAAAGAGTACTGATACATGGAAAAAAAGGATCCGTGAAAGCGGTATTTGGATGGCCTGCAATTCATACAAGAATTGGTGGTGGCGAAAGAAAAGATCCACAACCTGCAGTTGAAAATTTGTTTCTTGATTGTGGAGCTAAAAATAGAAAAGAAGTTGAATCACTCGGCATCCACATCGGTGCTGTAGCAACCTATGAAGAAGGATTTGATGAACTTGCCTATAATTATTTAATTGGCAGGGCCATGGACAATCGAATTGGTGGATTCATGATAGCAGAAGTAGCGAAAATGATCAAATCCAATAAAGTAAAACTCCCCTATTCGCTTTTTGTTGTGAATGCTGTTCAAGAAGAAATTGGACTCAGAGGTGCGGAAATGATTGCCAGAAGAATAAAACCTGATGTAGCAATCATTACAGATGTAACACACGATACAACAACTCCCATGGTGAATAAAATCATTGAAGGTGATGTAGCGTGTGGCAAAGGACCCTCTCTTGCCTATGGACCTGCAGTTCACAATAAACTGTTGTCGCTTGTTGAAAATGTAGCAAACAAGAAAAAAATTCCAGTTCAAATGAGAACAGTTTCTCGCAGCACTGGAACTGATACAGATTCATTCGCCTATGCAAATGATGGATGCCCATCTGTATTGATTTCTATTCCATTAAAATATATGCATACCACCGTAGAAATGTTGCACAAAGATGATATAGAAAACACCATCAGATTGATGTATGAAACGCTGGTAAGCATCACTCCAAAAACCAACTTCAGCTATTTTTCGTAATCCACCAATTTATACACCAGGGATACTTGATGCTGGGAATAAGCTGATTGATAATGTGTTCTGGCGTATTGGAATTGCAGATTGTGTAGGTTTAATTTGATTCCATATCCAAATCCAGTTAATCATTTGGAAGATTTGCAATTTGGAGCTCTCTCCTTCTCAAAAAATTATATCCCACCGAGGCTACAACCTTTTCACCTAAGAAAACTTCTGTTCCTGCAATAAGGTGACTCATTATATTTATCCCAAATCCGTTTTTGATTGTATTTCCATAGTTATCAAGCTCAAATGATTCATCCTTATATAAAATATTATATTGATGGAGCCTTTGTGCAGTAAGAGAAAATCGAATGGGGGCCTTTTCCAGCTGCTTGGACACACCCAACAGCATATCAAAAGGAAGATCTTCAGGCTGATTGGCATAGGACTTCAGTTGGACACCCATATTTTTTGCCACAAATCCTGCTTGGATCATGGATTCTTCATCATAATAATTGATTCCAACATCTGCAGCCATTCCCATGCTGGAATATGCCCCATATCTAGAATTGATGAATTTTAAAGAGGCTCCATAGAACCATCGTTCACCATATGATCTAGCAGCAGCCATAGATATCATTTGATCATACGCTGTGAAATTACCAGTGATATTACCAGCCGCATCTGTTTGAATTTCATTACCATATTGCAAATGCGCAATACCAAGTCCAAATGTTGTATTCAAATTTTCATGATGATATGCTCCCGCTCCAAAAAGTCCATGGATCGTAGGTGCAATCGAAGTAAAATTTGCCATGATATTCCCATGATGTTCAGCACGCAGTAAAGCTGGGTTATCATTGAACAAAGCAATATCATTGTTGAACAAAGAAATGTTTCTCCCTCCCAATGCACTTGCTTGAGGAACCCATTGCATTTTTAAAAAATTATAGGTGGAAGATCCTCCCAATGTTTGGGCATTGCCCCATGAAAGCATCATACATAAAAAAAACAGGCATGCAATAGATCGCATGCCCGAAATTAATCAGCTGAGTTCAATATTAAAAATTAAACCAGTGCAAGTTCAAGCACTTGGTGCATATTTTTAACATAGTGAAAGCGCATGCCTTTGATGAACTCTGGATTGA
Source organism: uncultured Sphingobacterium sp. (assembly GCA_964344065.1). Lineage (GTDB taxonomy): Bacteria > Bacteroidota > Bacteroidia > Chitinophagales > Chitinophagaceae > Pollutibacter. The sequence continues at coordinate 14,417 of CAYFLQ010000006.1, forward strand.
TTTCCTGAATATCTTTTTCGTTTTGCCAACAAAGGATAATCTCTTTTAATCCTGCGCGTTTTGCTGCAAGTACTTTTTCTTTGATCCCACCTACAGGCAGTACTTGTCCACGCAAGGTTATCTCTCCTGTCATCGCCAAAAAAGGCTTTACTTTTTTACCAGTAAATGCTGATGTCAGAGCAGTAAGCATGGTAATGCCAGCACTGGGTCCATCTTTAGGAACAGCCCCTTCCGGAACATGGATATGAATATTTTTCTTTTTAAACATGTCGATATCAATGCCTATTTTCTTTGAATTTGCCTGCAAAAAAGTATATGCTGTAGAAGCACTTTCTTTCATGACAGTTCCCAAATTACCTGTCAACTGCAAATCTCCTTTCCCTTCACTTAATGTTGTTTCGATGAATAAAATATCACCCCCTACGTATGTCCACGCAAGACCAACTGCCACTCCAGGCATATTGGCTGTTTTATACATTTCGTTGGAGTATTTAGGTTTACCCAAGATCCTTGTTACATCGTTTTGAGAAATTGTAGGTTTTACTTTTCCTTTAATGGCAACATCTTTGGCATAGCTCCTCATCATACTTGCCAACTGTCTGTCTAATTCTCTTACACCGCTTTCTCTTGTATAATTCTCAATTAGAAAGATCATGACCTGTTGATTCATCTTAAGATCATAATCTTTCAATCCATGTAACTCCTTTTGCTTTGGTAACAAATGGGTTTGTGCAATTTTTTCTTTTTCCTCCACTGCATACCCGGTAAGATCAATGATTTCCAAACGATCACGCAACGCAGGTTGGATACTTTGCATATCGTTTGCAGTTGCGATAAAGAGCACGCGACTCAAATCATATTCCAACTCGAGATAATTATCATAAAAACTATTGTTTTGTTCAGGGTCCAACACTTCCAGCAAAGCAGAGGAAGGATCTCCTCTAAAATCTTTACCCACTTTATCAATCTCGTCCAGAATCATAACAGGATTGGATGATTTTACTTTACGAATAGACTGTAAAATTCTGCCCGGCATCGCACCAATGTATGTTTTTCGATGTCCCCTGATTTCACTTTCGTCATGCAAACCACCTAAACTGAAACGCACATATTTTCTTCCGATTGCACTGGCAATGCTCTTTCCGAGTGATGTCTTACCAATACCGGGGGGACCCACAAAACAAAGAATAGGACTTTTCATATCCCCTTTCAGTTTTAATACTGCGAGATATTCAAGTATTCTTTCTTTGATTTTTTCCATCCCATAATGATCCTTATCAAGAATTTTTTTTGCTTTCTTCAAATCATAACTATCAGTGGTGCACTCTTCCCAAGGAAGATCCAACATCAGATCAACATGATTGTATACTGTTGAATAATCTGGTGTGCTTGGATGCATGCGTTCTAACTTTTCTATTTCTTTTTGAAACAATTCTTTCGCTGCAGCAGACCATTTTTTTGCTTCTGCTTTTTTCTTCATTTCCTGAATCTCTCTATCATTGCTGTCTCCACCCAATTCCTCTTTGATGCTTTTCAATTGTTGCTGAAGAAAATATTCTCTTTGTTGTTTATCAAGTTCCGTTTTGGTTTTGGTTGTTACCTTGTTTTTCAACTCAACAAATTGCAATTCTTTTTGCAGCAGCTTCAACAACAATTCAGCACGCTGTCTCATATCATTCATTTCCAACAATGCCTGTTTTTCGGTGAGCTCACAGTTGAGGTTGCTACCGACAAAATGAATGAGGAAAGCAGGATTTTCAATATTTCTTAAAATAATCGATGCTTCAGTGGGAATGTTGGGAGAAAGTTGAATGATTTGTGCTGCAAGATCTTTGATGGATGCAACCGATGCTTGGAAAGACTGGTCATCTGACACAACCTGTTCATCCAGGCCTTGAACCACTCCCTTAAAATAAGGGTCCTCTGCACTGATTTTTATCAACTGAAATCTTTTCTTGCCTTGAAGGATCGCGGTAGTTCCTCCATCAGGCATTTTGATCAACTTGACTATTTTGGCTACGGTACCAACCCCTACCAGGTCATTTACACCAGGATCTTCAATATTGCTATCTTTTTGAGACAATACCCCTACCAATTTGTCAGTCTTGTATGACTCTTCAATGGCCTTGATCGACTTATCTCTACCGACTGTTATAGGAATAACAACTCCTGGAAAAAGTACAGTGTTTCTTAAAGGCAACAAGGGTAATTCCTCTGGAATCAATAATTTATCTGCCCCTTCTTCATCACCCTCATTCAAAGGAATAATGGGCATGAAGTCCATTTCTTCTTCTTGAGGCATCAATGTTAAGTTCAAACCCATATATTATAATTTACGACAATATGTCACTCCTTCACTCCCTAAAAGAATAAAAAGTGAATATATAGGATGTAGTCCAACTTTAGTGCCAACAAAAAAGCCCTGATGAAATATCAGGGCCCTTTTTATTTAAAAAACTACTTTTTAGAGTGAAATTCCTATCCCCGCTTGAATCATTTTTGATTTCCATGGCGCAGCGCTTGTAGGGATGTTTCTGATATCGGTTAAACCAAATGAATACCTTCCAAAGACACTCAGTTTAGATAAATTCAATTGAACACCTGAAAGAACATTGAAATCTTTATTTTTCAGTGCCGCCTGACCAGTTTGTAATGCATTGGCTGTTTGTGCAACTGTCATTCCGATTTGTTGACCAACCTGTAATGATAACAATGGAATTGGACTTACATTTAAAAGTATTGGAATATGCAAATACGTTGCTTTGAGATCAGTCAGCGCCGTTCTAAAACCTGTTGCAGTGGGCGAAATTTTTAGCGTGATATTGCTTACCAATCCTTCTACTTGAATTCCAATAAAATCATTTGCTTTGACCCTAGCAAAGACGCCAGCCTGAAATCCTCCTTGATAATTTTCTTTAAACGATACACTGGTGTTGGTTGTAAAATTACCGCCAGCTTTGATGCCTAACTTTAAGCCTTGAGCCTGAATGTTCACAAACATGCAGATCAACACAAACAATGAAAGGATCTTTTTCATAACTAGTATTTTTTGATTAAAAGGTGTTTTTTATCAAGTACATATGTTAACTAAAATGTGACTCCAGCTGTAAGATTAAAAATATTTGAAAATTTATTAGTGGATGTAGATTGAAAATAATATCCAAGGAAATATCCCGTTGAAATTGAAAACGCGTTCTTGAACCAAGACAGGTTTGCAGATAGAGCAGCAGTTCTTATTCCAAAATTAGATCCCGAATTTTGCATCATCCTATAAAATGATTCAATTTGCTTACGGTCCTCTGCTTCATTTCTGAAACGTTCTCTTGTAGTAAGACTCTCCGTATTAGTTGCCTGCATTCCACTGATCAAACTTATTTGTGGGATAAAACTCAACATATCATGTTTAAGCAACACAGAACTAGCAGAGAAAGTGTGAGAAACACCCAAACTTAGAGATAGATCTCTGATTTGCACATTGTATTTATCTAAAATGTATTGAACATTCCCATTGGGCAATCTTCGTGGCACCACATAGGTATCGACATAATTTCCATCACCATAACCAAAAGACAAAGATGGCCTCAACCAGGTTTTCCTTCCTTGTACATATGCATAGACATCGTGTGTGAAGGGAGAAACTCGACCACTGTCTTTGTAATTTCCTTTCAAATAATACGAATAAGAAATCCCATACATCACAGATTTCGTGATCTTATCAAAGGAA
>CAYFLQ010000006.1:18338-18607 GCA_964344065.1 uncultured Sphingobacterium sp.
TGATTTCAGGTAAAATTCCTACACGACCTGGATAACCTAAAAATCCAAATCCACGATTTACATACAAATGCTGATTTGCTTTTTTATACAATCCACCCCATTGTTTATAAACATATTGAACAGGGCTCCATCTGAAGCCTGGAATTTCAACACCGAATTGCATTCCATGTGTATGTCCGGATAGCATCAAATCAATGTCTTTGAATTCTTTGCACACTTCAGCTTCCCAATGACTTGGATCGTGACTAAGTAATATTTTGAATGGATGA
>CAYFLQ010000007.1:0-15143 GCA_964344065.1 uncultured Sphingobacterium sp.
ACAATAGCTACTACCTTGGCTATTGCATCTGCACTTCCTACTGAACTTCCTCCAAATTTTAAAACCTGCATACAATTTATTTTGAGTAGGCTATATTAAATAGCCATACATATTATCATCATCTTTGTTAATCTCTGTATAATTAATCTGATATTTTTTCATGTTCACCATTAAAATATCATAATCTTCTTTCGTCTTTAATTCCAATCCCACTAATGCAGGACCTGCTTCTTTATTGTGTTTTTGCATATACTCGAATCTAGTGATATCATCCGTTGGTCCTAAAACCAAATTCACAAAATCTTTTAAAGCACCAGGTCTTTGTGCAAAACGAATTAAAAAATAATGTTTTAATCCTTCATACACCAAAGATCTTTCTTTTATTTCTTGCATACGATCAATATCATTGTTACTACCACTCACAATACATACAATAGTCTTTCCTTTAATTTGTTCTGCATAATCATCTAATGCAGCAATACTCATAGCGCCTGCTGGCTCTACTACAATCGCTTCTTCATTATACATCTGCAAAATAGTAGTACAGATTTTTCCTTCTGGAACTAAATGCATATCGTCTAATGCATCTTTACAAAATGCAAAAGTGATATCTCCAATTCTTTTAACTGCTGCACCATCCACAAACTTGTCAATCGTTTCCAGCTCTACTGGATGCTTTGCTTTTAAAGCTTCAAACATACTTGGCGCTCCTGCTGGCTCTAAACCAATTATTTTGGTACTAGGAGAATGTGCTTTAAAATAGGTTCCCACTCCAGCACTTAATCCACCGCCACCTACAGGAATAAATATATAGTCTATGGTTGGCTCACTCAATTGATTATAATCTTCCAAAATTTCTACACCCACTGTTGCTTGTCCTTCAATAATAGATGGATGATCAAAAGGAGGTATAAAAGTCATTCCATGTTCTAGCGTATAGGCTTTTGCAGCAATCGCTGTATCGTCGAAAGTGTCACCCACTAATTTTACTTCCACAAAATCTTCACCAAACATTTTTGTTTGATTTACTTTTTGTTGGGGAGAAGGGATGGGCATAAAGACAACGCCTTTTACATTTAGCTTTTTACAACTATAGGCGAAACCTTGTGCATGGTTTCCAGCACTTGCACATACCACACCTTTTGCCAATTGCTCTGCAGACAACTGACTCATCATATTGTAAGCCCCTCTTAATTTATAAGAACGTACAATTTGTAGGTCTTCTCTTTTTAAATAAACCCTGCATTGGTATTTTCTAGACAAATTTGCATTAAACTGAAGCGGGGTATGATTTACCACCGACTTCAATCTTGCATACGCTCCTTGAATATCCAATGCAGGTTTATTAACTACTTGATCAGCCATTATTTTCCTTTTTGGTTCTCTGGTCTTAAACTTCTTACAGTTCTACCAGCTTGCCACATTTCACTATTATGTAATTCTGCTAACTCTACTTCTAATTTCTCACGGTAGTCAGGCTTGCTGTTTAAATCAATTGATCTTGCAGCTTCTGCACCTGTTGCTACGCTATTATATAAATCAGAGAATACTGGTAATGTTGCATCACGGAATTTCTTCCACCAATCCAACGCACCTCTTTGTGCTGTAGTTGAACAGTTTGCATACATCCAGTCCATACCATTTTCTGCAACCAATGGCATTAATGATTGTGTTAATTCTTCTACTGTTTCGTTGAAAGCTTCAGAAGGTGAGTGACCATTCTTTCTTAATACTTCGTATTGTGCTGCGAAGATACCTTGGATAGCACCCATTAATGTACCACGCTCTCCAGTTAAATCTGAATACACTTCTTTTTTGAAATCTGTTTCAAACAAATAACCAGAACCAATTGCAATACCTAATGCAATTACTCTATCCCATGCTTTACCTGTAGCATCTTGGAAGATGGCAAAGCTTGAGTTTAAACCACGACCTTGTAAGAACATTCTTCTTAATGAAGTTCCAGAACCTTTTGGAGCTACTAAGAATACATCCACATCAGCTGGAGGTACAATACCTGTTTGCTCTTTGTAAGTCACACCAAATCCGTGAGAGAAATACAATGCCTTACCAGGAGTTAAATGTTTTTTTACTGTTGGCCACATCGCTATTTGTGCGGCATCACTTAATAAATAACAAATGATGGTGCCTTTTTCAAGTGCTTCTTCAATTTCAAACAAAGTTTTTCCAGGCACAAAACCATCTGCTACTGCTTTGTCCCATGATTTAGAATTCTTTCTCTGACCAACGATTACATTGATTCCATTTTCTTTTTGGTTCAATGCCTGACCAGGACCCTGAACACCATAGCCTATCACTGCTACTACTTCATTCTTCAAAGTCTCCTGTGCTTTTGAAAGCGGGAATTCTTCTCTCGTTACCACATTTTCTTCAACGCCTCCGAAATTTAATTTTGCCATAATTGCTGTTTGTTTTGATGATTAAAATGATTATTATTTATTGATCTAATTCTGCTGCTTTTTCAGGTGTAATCTCTTCTGTGAGTAAATGTTTGACAGGTTCTGTTTCTTCAAATTCTTTTAATTTTTCATGAAATCCCTTGCTGTCTTTGATGATGGCAACCCTTGCACTTCTCACAAATTCAATCAATCCAAATGGCGCCAATACATTGATCAACGTATCTGTCTCTTCTCTTTGTCCGGTTGTTTCAAAAATGGTGTAGTCTTTCCTGATAACTACAGCCCTCGCTCCATATGCCCTGAGTAATCTTTCAACCTTTGCTTTTTCTGCAATGGTATCTGTAGGAACTTTGTAGAGCGCAAGTTCTTGCCAGATGATCTCTTCGTTTGTATTATAATATGCTTTTAATACATCAACTTGTTTTTCAATCTGACGAACCAGTTTTCTTACCACCTCTTCGGTTACATTGATCACAATCGTAAAGCGATGAATTCCTTCAACTTCTGATGGAGAAGTGTTCATGCTTTCCACATTGATTTTTCTTCTTGAAAACATGATGGCAATTCTTGTTAACAATCCCACCTGATTCTCTGTATATATAGTTATGGTATACTCTTGCTTCATGTTGAATTATTTTAAACGAATTTCACTTACGCTGCATCCTTGTGGAACCATAGGAAATACATTGTTTTCTTTTCCGACGAATACTTCCAATAAATAGGGTCCTTTGTGATCCAGCATTTTTTTAAGTCCTTCTTTCAAATGATTTCTCTCTTTTACACTTGCGCCTTCTATTCTGTAGCCTTTTGCAACGGCAACGTAATCCGGACTTTCAATGTCTACAAAAGAATATCTCTTTTCATGAAACAATTGTTGCCATTGTCTCACCATCCCTAAAAACTGATTATTCAAGATCAAAATTTTGACATCCACATTGTTTTGCATGATGGTGCCGAATTCTTGTATGGTCATCTGAATACCACCATCACCAATGATGGCAACAACCGTTCTGTCTTTTGCGCCATATTTCGCACCAATCGCTGCAGGTAACGCAAAGCCCATGGTTCCAAGTCCTCCGGACGTAATATTGCTTTTGCTTTGATTGAAATGAGCATAGCGACAAGCAACCATTTGATGTTGACCAACATCCGTTACAATAATAGCATCGCCTTTTGTAAGCTGATTGAGTTGATCTATTACTTCACCCATCGTCATCACTTCGCCTGTTGGATGCAATTCGCCATCAATTACTGCCTCTTGTTCTTTCGAAGTACAGTCATTGAATTTTTTCAACCATGTTTCGTGTTTGTTTGATTTGATGAGAGTTGTCAACATCGGCAACGTTTCCTTGCAATCTCCCCAAACTGGAATATCCGCCTTCACGTTTTTATCAACTTCGGAAGGATCTATATCCAAATGAATAATTTTTGCCTGTTTTGCATACTTGTCTAATCGGCCAGTAACACGATCATCAAATCTCATCCCCACCGCAATCAATACATCACACTCATTGGTCAATACATTCGGACCGTAGTTTCCATGCATACCCAACATTCCAACATTCAATGGATGGTCTGTGGGCAATGCACTCAAGCCCAGGATAGTCCAGGCTGCTGGTAAGCCAGCCTTTTCGATAAAGGCTTTGAATTCATTTTCAGCTTTACCAAGTATCACTCCCTGTCCAAACAACACAAGAGGTTTCTTTGCTTGATTGATCATTTCTGCAGCAGCTTCCACAAATTCCTTACGCACGATTGGTTTTGGTCTGTAGCTTCTAATATGATTGCACGTTGTATATCCTGTGTAGGTAAATTTTTGTAACTGCGCATTTTTTGTGATATCAATCAGCACTGGACCAGGTCTTCCGCTTTTTGCGATGTAAAATGCTTTGGCAAGAATCTCCGGAATTTCATTTGCATCTGTCACTTGATAATTCCATTTTGTTACAGGAGTTGTGATATTGATTACATCTGTTTCTTGAAATGCATCTGTTCCTAATAGATGTGCAAATACCTGTCCTGTTATACAAACGAGGGGAGTAGAGTCAATCATCGCATCAGCCAAGCCTGTTACAAGGTTGGTTGCACCCGGACCACTGGTTGCAAAGACAACACCAGTTTTACCTGAAGATCTTGCATAACCTTGACCTGCATGTATTCCACCTTGTTCATGTCTTACTAAAATGTGCTCCAATTGATCTCTGTAATCATACAGGGCATCATATATCGGCATGATGGCTCCTCCTGGATATCCAAATATCCTTTCAACACCTTCGGCAATCATCGCTTTCATCACTGCTTCACTTCCTGTGATCTCCAATGCCTGCTCAGCCGTTGCTTGTTTTTTTTCTAATGCTTTTGTTTCCATGACTAATTATTTATCTGTTATACAACCTTCTGCTGCTGTGGTAACTTGTTTTGCGTATTTATAAAGAATGCCTTTTGTTACAGACAGAGATGGTTTTTTCCACGCATTTTTTCTTGTAGTTAAAGTTGATTCGTCGATTTTGACATTGATGGTATTATTTGTTGCATCAATTTCAATGACGTCGTCGTCGTGTATGAATGCAAGCATGCCACCTTCAAATGCCTCAGGAGTAATGTGACCAACAACAAAACCATGTGTGCCTCCGCTGAATCTTCCATCTGTAATGAGTGCAACATCTTTTCCTAATCCAGCACCAATGATGGCGGATGTTGGCTTAAGCATTTCTGGCATACCTGGTGCACCTTTGGGACCAACATATCTGATCACCACTACATCACCTTTTTTTACCCTGCCACTGCTGATGCCATTGATCAATTCTTTTTCTCCATTGAACACTCTTGCTGGACCAACAAATTTTTCACCTTCTTTGCCACTTATTTTGGCAACACTTCCACCTTCAGCAATGTTTCCATATAATATTTGAAGATGTCCAGTTGCTTTGATGGGTTGTTCAATCGGCTGAATAATTTTTTGTTTCTCAAAGTCAATGGCTGGAACATTTGCAAGATTCTCTGCAACTGTTTTTCCTGTTACTGTTAAACAGTCGCCATGGATCATTCCCTTTTCCATTAAATACTTCATCACCATTGGAACGCCACCAACTTTGTGCAAGTCTTCCATTAAATATTTTCCACTTGGTTTGAAATCTGCTATCACGGGAACTTTGTCGCTCACTGCTTGCACATCATCTTGTGTCAATGTCAATCCAACACTATGCGCCATTGCAATCAAGTGCAACACGGCATTGGTTGATCCACCCAATGCCATGATGATGGTCAATGCATTTTCAAATGCTTTGCGCGTCATGATGTCAGATGGCTTGATATCTTTCTCCAATAAAATACGGATGGCTTTTCCTGCTTCTGCACACTCTTTCTTCTTGTCTTCGCTTAAGGCTGGATTAGAAGAAGAATAGGGCAGACTCATTCCCATAGCTTCAATAGCAGACGCCATGGTGTTTGCTGTATACATTCCTCCACAAGCGCCAGCACCCGGACAAGAATGCATAACGATGCCTTTAAAATCAGCTTCATCTAATTGACCTGCAATTTTTTTGCCCAATGCTTCAAATGCCGAAACAATATTTAAATCTTCGCCTTTATAATGACCTGGTGCAATGGTTCCGCCATACACCATGATGGATGGTCTGTTCAATCTTCCCATCGCCATGATAGAGCCCGGCATATTTTTATCACAACCCGGAACGGTAATCAATCCATCATAATATTGTGCACCACAAACTGTTTCTATTGAATCAGCAATAACATCTCTGCTTACAAGTGAGTACCTCATGCCATCTGTTCCATTCGACATCCCATCACTCACGCCAATGGTATGAAAGGTGAGTCCTACCAAATTATTTTCCCATATGCTTTTCTTTACAATCGCTGCAAGTTCATTCAAATGCATATTACAGGTATTGCCATCGTATCCCATGCTTGCAATACCCACCTGAGCTTTTTGTAAATCTTCGTCTGTTAACCCAATGCCATAAAACATGGCTTGTGCTGCTGGTTGTGTGGGATCAAGTGTGATGGTCTTGCTGTATTTGTTCAATTCTCCCATTGCGCTAGATTAAATAATTGTTGATTTTCTTAATTGAATATTTGCTTTGTGAATGGCGTCTTCTACTCTGTTCATAATGAAATCACACACCAATTCACCGATGGTAGAAGTAAAATAAAAATTGATGGGATCGATGTCCATTGTTACAAATGAGTTCGATATGGTCCATTCAATTCCAGCTCTTATTTCTGATGCTTCTTGATGCAATTCGAAATGATCCAACATCATCGCTGCAGATAAGATGGCACCTGATGGATTGGCGATATCTCTTCCTGCAGCTTGTGGATAAGAGCCGTGTATTGGTTCAAACAATGCAGTTCCTGTTCCAATCGAGGCAGAAGGTAACAGTCCCAATGATCCTGCTAACACACTCGCTTCGTCACTCAAGATATCTCCAAACATATTTTCAGTGAGGATAACATCAAATTGGGCAGGATTGATGATCAACTGCATTGCAGCATTGTCGACAAACATTTGATGCACTTCAACTTCTGGGTATGAAGTTGAAATCTCATTGACGGTTTTTCTCCAAAGCCTGGAAGTTTCCAACACATTTGCTTTGTCAACCAAGGTTAATTTTCTTTTTCGCTGTTGCGCTCGTTTGAATGCAAGATGAGCAATGCGCGTAATTTCTTCTACATGATAGGTGCAGGTGTCCAATGCAGATGTGCCATCTGCAGACAATTCTTTATTGCCAAAATATATACCTCCAGTCAATTCTCTGAATATTTCGATATCAACGTGCTCAAGCAAATTGGATTTGATGGGCGAGAGATGATGCAATGAAGCATAGGTAGTAACAGGGCGAATGTTTGCAAAGAGTCCTAATTCTTTTCTAAGTTTCAGCAATCCTTGTTCAGGTCTCACTTTTGCTTGTGGGTCTTGATCATATTTTGGATGTCCAACTGCACCAAATAAAACAGCATCGCTTGATTTGCAAAGACTCAATGTTGATGCTGGCAATGGATCGCCAGTTTTATCAATCGCATCTGCTCCCATCAACGCAAATTGAAATGAGAATTGATGATTGTATTTTTTTGCAATGGTATCAAGTACGCGAATAGCCTGATTGGTAACTTCAGGGCCAATTCCATCACCCGGTAAAACTGCTATTTGTTTTTGGATTCCCATTTATTTGGAAGAGATGTATTGGTTTGATAAGGTTTGTAAATCTTCATCTTTTACTTCTTTCAATTTGTCTGCCAATTGAAGAAAGTTCTCGTACAATACATCCACATCATTTCTGTCGAAATCGTGACCAAGATTTTTGAGACGATAGGCGAGTGCTGATCTGCCACTTCTTGCAGTAAGAACAATTTTTGATGTTTCAGCTCCCACTTCTTCAGGACGAATGATCTCATATGTTTGAGCATCTTTCAAAAATCCATCTTGGTGGATGCCTGAAGAATGCGAGAAGGCGTTTGCTCCTACAATTGCTTTATTGGGTTGAACAGGCATGCGCATGATATCAGAAACCAAACGGCTCATTGGATTCAGTTTGGTAGCATCAATCGTTGTATGGATTCCTAAGTAGGGATGTTGTTTCATCACCATCACAACTTCTTCAAGTGCTGTATTGCCAGCTCTTTCACCCAATCCATTGATGGTACATTCAATCTGCCTTGCTCCATTCATGGCGCCTGATATAGAATTCGCAGTTGCTAAACCTAGATCATTGTGACAATGGCAGGATAATACGGCTTTGTCGACATGCTTTACATTTTCAATAAGAAATTTTATTTTTTCTCCATATTGATGAGGAAGGCAATAACCAGTTGTGTCAGGAATGTTAACAGTGGTTGCGCCAGCAGCAATAACGGCCTCTACAACTTTTGCGAGGTATTCGTTTTCTGTTCTGCCAGCATCCTCTGCATAAAATTCTACATTGTCTGTAAATTTCCTAGCCCACTTAACTGCTTGTACTGCACGTTGTAATATGTCTTCTCGATTGCTGTTGAATTTACTTTTAATGTGAGAATCAGAAGTTCCAATACCAGTATGGATGCGTCCGCTTTTTGCATGTTTCAATGCTTCCCCTGCAACTTCTATATCTTTTTGTACTGCTCTGCTCAATGCGCAAACGGTTGCATTTTTGATAATTTTTGAAATCTCGGTTACGGATTCAAAATCACCAGGACTCGAAATGGGAAAACCTGCTTCAATGATATCTACACCCAAATCTTCCAATGCGATAGCCAACTCAATTTTTTCTTTGGTATTGAGTTTACAGCCTGGAACCTGCTCACCATCTCTTAATGTTGTGTCGAATATGTAAATTTTTTCTCCGGTCATATTTTCAAAGTTTGAGAAGAGTCTTTCTTTCGTCAAATGAATCGCCTACGAATTTAACTTTCTGAAATCTATTAAATTACCCAAAATGGGTTGTAATTTACGCTTTGTAAAGTCCGATTAATATCTTTAACCCATTGATTAACAAGGATTTTGCTGAAAGATATTTACGATGCCCAACCGTATTGCAGACGAACTATATCAACTGATCAAATCTCTTGAAAAAGGGGAGAAGAGAAATTTTAAGCTCTATGTGAGCAGAAATATCTCTTCAGATGAACTTAAAATCATCACCCTTTTTGATGCAATCGATAAGATGGACATATATGATGAGGAGTTGATCCTGAAGAAAAATCCAACGATCCAAAAGCAACAGCTCTCCAATTTAAAAGCTCATTTGTACAAACAAATTTTAGCAAGTCTCCGTTTGATTAGGAATGATCAATCTGTAGACATTCAATTGCATGAAATGTTGGATCATGCCAGAATTTTATACAACAAAGGGTTGTATCACCAAAGTTTGAAAATGCTGCAAAAGATCAAGGAGTTGGCCAACAGTTATAACCAAATGACATTTTGGGTACAAGCATTATTTTTTGAAAAGAAAATTGAAACGCTTCACATCACAAGAAGTTTTGATGATCGTGCAGAAATGTTGGCAAAGGAGATGGATGAGTTGAGTGCACGACTTTCCATGGTTGGCAAACTAAGTAATCTTGCTTTGCAATTGTATGGATGGTATATCAAGAACGGTCATGTGCGAGATGATAAAGATGTTGCATCTGTAAAATTATTTTACAAGAAAAACATGCCAGAATGTGCGCATGAATTTACGGGTTTTTATGAGCGGTTGTATTTGAGCCAAAGCCAAGCCTGGTATGGGTTTATACTGCAAGACATGTTGTCTTATTACAAACATTGTGCACGTTGGGTTGATTTGTTTGACAAGGAGCCTAACATGATAAAAATCGAGCCTCAACAATATATCAAAGGCATGCACAATTTGTTGAATGCACATTTCATGTTGAGGAATGATAAAAAATTTGAAATTGATTTAGAGCGATTCGAATCTTTTTGTTCTTCGAAAGATGGTGAAGCCAATATCAATAATCGAGTGCAGGGTTTTGTGTATTTGTATCTTGCTAAAATCAATAAGCATTTTCTGCAAGGAAGTTTCTCTGAAGGGTTACAACTTGTTCCTGAGATTGAAGAGAAGTTGAAGATGTTTGAATTGCAATTGGATAAACATCGCACGCTAGTATTTTATTACAAAATAGCTTGCTTGTATTTCGGGTACGGTGATTATGAAAAATGTGTTGAGTATCTAAATAAAATTATTCATTGGAGAGCAGATCTCAGAACAGACATCCAATGCTATGCGCGTTTATTGCATTTGATCAGTCATTATGAAATTGGCAACGACATGATCATTGAAAGCCAGGTAAAGTCGGTGTACCGGTTCATGTCAAACATGAAGAACCTGAGTTCTGTCGAAACCAGCATATTTGCATTTTTGAGAAAAGTTTTTTCCCTTTCAAAACAAGAAATAAAGGAACACCTTCAGATCTTGTTTGATGAGCTCAATCCATTGGAAAACAATCCATTAGAAGCAAGGTCTTTCCTTTACCTTGATATTCTTTCTTGGTTGGAAAGCAAGTTAAAAGGGGTGCCAGTTCAAGCTATCATCGCTGAAAAATTTGGCCAAAGAAACCGCCGAGAAAATTGACATTATTATTCAACCGCAAAAACGAAGAATTTTATTGAAAATTGATGCGTTTTTGCTACCTTTGCCCTCCTTAAATTTGGCATGCCCGTATTTTTCCAATCTTGTTTGTTCGTAAGTTATTGATTGTCAGTAACATTTGAAAGGCTCTCCATGGCCTTAATGGGATTGTTTTATGCGAAGTTTGCCATGTAAAAACAGATATCTATTATGGCTATCAAAAAAGACAACCGCCCCAAATCCTCTTTTTCGAAGATTACCATCAGTCTTGCTTCTCCGGATTCAATCCTGGACAGGTCTTTTGGTGAAGTACTGAAACCAGAAACCATCAACTACAGAACCTATAAGCCTGAGAGAGATGGACTTTTTTGTGAAAAGATTTTTGGTCCAGTAAAAGACTATGAATGTGCTTGTGGCAAATACAAGCGCATCAGATACAAGGGAATCGTATGTGACAGATGTGGTGTGGAAGTAACCGAAAAGAAAGTACGCAGAGAAAGAATGGGCCACATCAAATTGGTGGTTCCAGTTGTACATATTTGGTATTTCAAGAGTTTGCCGAACAAAATCGGTTACTTGTTGGGTATCAGCTCCAAGAAATTGGAGAGCATCGTTTACTACGAAAGATTTGTAGTCATTCAACCAGGAATTTTAGAAGACAAAGGTAAAAAGCAAGGTGATTTGCTGACTGAAGAAGAGTACCTGGATATCTTGGATACACTTCCCAAAGAAAATCAATACTTGCCTGATGAAGATCCACAGAAGTTCATCGCCAAGATGGGTGCAGAAGCCATCCATGATTTGTTGCTCAGAATTGAGCTGGATTCTCTCAGCTACACATTGAGAAATGCTGCTGCTACTGAAACTTCTCAACAACGTAAAGCAGATGCATTGAAGCGTTTGAGTGTGGTTGAATCTTTCCGCGATGCAAATTCAAGAATCGTAAACCGTCCTGAATGGATGGTTATGCAATACATTACAGTTATTCCGCCAGAGTTGAGACCATTGGTTCCTTTGGATGGTGGACGATTTGCTTCTTCAGATCTCAACGATTTGTATAGAAGGGTGATTATCAGAAACAACCGTTTGAAACGTTTGCTCGAAATCAAGGCTCCTGAAGTAATCCTTCGCAATGAGAAGAGAATGCTACAAGAGGCGATTGATTCACTGTTTGATAACAGCCGTAAATCAAATGCTGTTAAAGCAGAGGGTGGAAGAGCGTTGAAATCATTGAGTGATGTGTTGAAAGGTAAGCAAGGACGTTTCCGTCAAAACTTGTTGGGTAAGCGTGTAGACTATTCTGGTCGTTCTGTAATTGTGGTGGGTCCTGAGTTGAAACTCCATGAATGCGGATTGCCAAAAGATATGGCTGCAGAATTGTTCAAGCCATTCATCATCAGAAAATTAATTGAAAGAGGTATTGTTAAAACAGTAAAATCTGCGCGCAAACTCGTTGACCGCAAAGAGGCTATTGTGTGGGATATTCTTGAAAATATTTTGAAAGGTCATCCTGTTATGTTAAACCGTGCCCCAACATTGCACCGTTTATCTATTCAGGCCTTCCAACCAAAATTGGTTGAAGGAAAGGCAATTCAATTGCACCCATTGGTATGTTCTGCGTTCAACGCCGACTTCGATGGAGATCAAATGGCCGTTCACGTTCCATTGAGTCATGCTGCTGTATTGGAAGCTCAATTGTTGATGCTCGCATCACACAATATATTGAACCCACAAAATGGTACACCTATTACACTTCCTTCACAGGACATGGTACTTGGTTTGTATTATATTACCAAAGGAAAGCGCAATACTGCAACAGATGTAGTGAAGGGCGAAGGAATGCGTTTCTATAACGCTGAAGAAGTTATCATTGCTTACAATGAAGGAAGGGTAGATCTTCATGCATATATTAAAGTAAAGGCCAACGTAAGAAATGAAGCTGGCCAACTTGAAAAGAAATTGATTGAAACAACTGTTGGACGCGTGCTTTTCAACCAAGCAGTTCCTACTGAAGTTGGATATGTCAATGCATTGTTGACCAAGAAGAGTCTTCGCGAAATCATCGGAGACATCATCAAGATCACCAACGTACCAACTACTGCTAAATTCCTTGATAGCATCAAAGAACTTGGTTTCCGCATGGCATTCCGTGGTGGATTGTCATTCAATATCCAGGATCTTCAATTGCCTGTGAAGAAAGAAGACATGATTGATCAGGCTTCTTCCGAAGTTCAAGAGGTATGGGACAATTACAACATGGGATTGATTACCAACAACGAACGTTATAACCAAATCATTGATATCTGGTCGAGAGTAGATACCAAGGTTACTGAAACACTCATCCGTGCAATGGCAGATGATAAGCAGGGCTTCAACTCTGTTTATATGATGCTTGATTCAGGTGCGAGAGGTAGTAAGCAGCAGGTTAAGCAGCTCGCAGGATTAAGAGGTTTGATGGCAAAGCCAAGAAAGAGCGGATCTACAGGATCAGAGATCATTGAAAATCCAATTCTTTCAAACTTCAAAGATGGTTTGAGTGTATTGGAATACTTCATCTCTACACACGGTGCTCGTAAAGGTTTGGCCGATACTGCATTGAAAACTGCAGATGCTGGTTACTTGACCCGCCGTTTGGTTGACGTTGCACAAGATGTCATCATCACAGAAGAAGATTGTGGAACATTGAGAGGAATTGCAACCAGTGCATTGAAAGACAACGAAGACATCGTTGAACCATTGTACGACAGAATTTTAGGAAGAACATCATTGCATGATGTGTACGATCCACAATCAGATACATTATTGGTTTCAGCCGGACAAAAAATTGATGAGGATACTGCGAAGAAAATTGAAGAAGCTGGAATTGAAACAATTGAAATTCGCTCTGTACTCACTTGCGAGAGCAAGCGTGGTGTGTGTGTGAAATGTTATGGATTGAACCTTGCAACAGGAAACATCGCACAAAAAGGTGATGCGGTGGGTATCATTGCTGCACAATCCATTGGTGAACCAGGTACACAGCTTACCCTTCGTACATTCCACGTAGGTGGTGTTGCAGGTTCTGCTTCAGTTGAATCTCATCTTACAGCTAAGTTTGAAGGAACGGTGCAGTTTGATGGATTGAGAACAGTAAAAGCAAAGAACAACGAAGGAAAAGATGTTCAAGTTGTAATTGGACGTACTGCTGAGATGCGCATCATGGATGTTAAGAATGATCGTGTGATGATTACCAACAACGTTCCTTATGGTTCTATACTTGCTGTTACAGAAGGCAAGAAAGTTGCAAAAGGAGATGTGATTTGCACATGGGATCCATTCAATAACGTAGTGGTTGCTGAAATTGCAGGTAAGATTGCATTTGAAAATGTGATCGATGGTGTTACGTTCCGTGAAGAGGCTGATGAGCAAACAGGACACAGAGAGAAAGTTGTCATCGAATCAAAAGATAAAACCAAGATTCCTTCTATCAAAGTAATTGGTAAGGATGAAAAGACATACAACTTGCCAGTAGGCTCTCATATCGTAATTGAAGAAGGTGATGATGTAACTGCTGGACAAGTTTTGGTGAAAATTCCAAGAATCTTAGGTAAGCTTAGAGATATCACAGGTGGTCTTCCACGCGTAACTGAATTGTTCGAAGCAAGAAACCCAGGAAATCCTGCTGTTGTTTCAGAAATCGATGGTGTAGTGAGTTTCGGAGCCATCAAACGTGGTAACCGTGAAATCAGTGTAGAAGCTAAAGATGGTGTAATCAAGAAATATCTTGTTACACTTACCAGACAGATCCTTGTTCAAGATGGTGATTTCGTTAAAGCGGGTACTCCATTGTCAGACGGTCAAATTGCGCCTGGTGATATTCTATCCATCAAAGGTCCATTTGCAGTACAAGAGTACGTAGTGAATGAGATCCAAGAGGTATATCGCTTGCAAGGTGTAAAAATCAACGACAAGCATATTGAAGTGATCGTTCGTCAGATGATGAGAAAGGTTGAAATTGTTGATCCAGGTGATACAAGATTCCTAGAAGGAGATCTAGAAGATCGTTTCGACTTTAACGTAGAAAACGATTGGATTTTCGACAAGAAAGTAGTTGTTGATCCAGGTGAATCAGAAGTGCTCAAAGCTGGACAGATCGCAACATTGCGTGAAATCCGTGAAGAGAACTCCATTCTTCGCAGAGCTGATAAGAAATTGGCTGAATACCGCGACGCTCATGCAGCGACTTCTTGTCCTGTATTGCTTGGTATCACCAAAGCATCTTTGGGTACCCAAAGCTGGATCTCTGCAGCTTCCTTCCAGGAAACAACCAAAGTGCTTTCATCTGCAGCTATCCAAGGTAAAGCAGATGATATGCTTGGACTGAAAGAAAATGTAATCACTGGTCACCATATTCCGGCTGGTACAGGATTGAGAGAATATGAAAATCTCATCGTGGGCAGCAAAGAAGAATACGAATTGTTGCAAACAACAAGAGAGGTGATGAGCTTCGATGAAGAAGAATAAAAAATCAAGGGAGCTAAAAGCTCCCTTTTTTATAAAAACATGTATATGAATCAAAAGAATATCAACATCGCATTATTTGTTTTGGTAGGGGCCCTTGCCATTGCCTTTTTCTTAAATATCAACAAACAAAAAGTTGAACCTGCATCAATGAATG
>CAYFLQ010000007.1:15153-16629 GCA_964344065.1 uncultured Sphingobacterium sp.
AAAAATGGTTGAGTTTGATAAGAAGAAGGAAGAGGCTGATCGTCAATTGAACACTGCCTTTCAACGAATAGAGGAAGAGCGCATAGCATTTGCAAAAAAAGGTCAGGCTATAACCCAGGCTGAGTATGAAAATTTTCAGCGCTCTTATCAAACAAAAATGCAGAACCTAGAGGAGCAAAAAAGAAATATGGAAAATGCTATTTCAGTTGACGGAGTGAAAATGCTGGAAGAATTAAAAACTAAAATCGATGGTTTTTTAGCAACCTATAACAAAGAAAAAGGCTACAGCTATATTTTTTCTACCTCTAATTCATTGAATGTGCTGTTCTACAAAGATTCAACGTATAATATCACCAATGAAGTGGTAGAAGGCCTTAACAAAGCTTATAACAATTCAGCTCAGAAAAAATAAAATTCGCAACGAATTTCATAACTTAAATCCCGGTTCAAAGACCGGGATTTTTATTTAAACATAATTTATGTCTGAACAAAAGGAGTTTAAGCCCAGCTTGGGATTGGTAGATGCAACCATGGTAGTTGCGGGTTCTATGATTGGATCAGGAATATTTATTGTAAGCGCTGATATTGTAAGAAGTGTTGGAAGTGCAGGATGGCTCATCATGGTTTGGTTGATAACAGGGTTCATGACCATCAGTGCTGCATTGAGTTATGGTGAGTTGAGTGGGATGTATCCAAAAGCGGGTGGGCAATATGTTTACTTGCGTGAAGCTTTCAATCCTTTGATTGCCTTTTTGTATGGTTGGAGTTTTTTTGCTGTTATTCAAACAGGCACCATTGCAGCAGTAGGAGTAGCCTTTGCAAAATTCGCAGGATATTTCATGCCAGCCTTGAATTTGAAAGATGAAAACGTATTCTTTACCATCGGCTCCATTAAGTTGTATTATGCACAGTTGGTGGCTATCTTAATTGTATTGGTATTGACATACATCAATACCAAAGGGGTAAAAGAAGGAAAACTGATCCAAACATCCTTTACGATTTCAAAATTGCTTGCTTTGTTTGGATTGATCCTTTGCGGTTTTCTCTTCGTTCAAAAAAGCTTTTGGTCAGACAACATGCTTTCAGGCATGCTCTCGCAAAAAGCTTTACTGAATGATGATGGATCTATAACATGGGAGTCAATTGGAGGAATTACGTTGTTAGGCGCTATTGCATCTTCTATGGTCGGATCAATATTTAGCAGTGATTCATGGAACAATGTGACTTTCATTGCTGCCGAAATTAAAAATCCAAAGCGCAACATTGGACTCAGTCTTTTTTTAGGAACATTGATTGTTACCATTATATATGTGTCTGCAAATTTGATGTACCTGAATGTATTGCCCTTGGAACAGATAGCAAGGCCTGAAGAAGATAGATTGGCTGTAGCCGCTGCAAGCGTGATATTCGGCGCGGCCGGTAGATCCATCATTGCTGTACTCATCATGGTTTCAACATTTGGATGCATCAATGGAT
>CAYFLQ010000008.1:0-16576 GCA_964344065.1 uncultured Sphingobacterium sp.
CTAAAAAATATTTAGCAACTAAATAATAAACATATGCCCATTGTAAAAGCCTACGCTGCAATAGACAGCAAAAGCAACATCGCTCCATTATCCATTGAAAGACGTGAACTGGGAGGACATGATATACAAGTTGAAATCATGTATTGTGGTGTTTGTCACTCTGATATCCATACTGCAAGAAATGAATGGGGTGGTACAGTTTATCCTGTAGTACCCGGACATGAAATTGTTGGAAAAGTGAAAGGTGTTGGCAATTCAGTAACAAGATTTAAAGTTGGTCAGACAGTTGGCGTTGGTGTAATGGTGGACAGCTGCAGGGTTTGCCCGAATTGTAAAAACAATTATGAGCAATACTGTAAAGAGGGAATGACAGGAACCTATAACGCATTGGAAAGAAATGGATCAGGCAAAAGAACCATGGGGGGATACTCTGCAGAGATCATCACAGATGAGAATTATGTATTGAATATCAAAGAACAAGAAAATCTTGCTGGTGTTGCACCATTGCTTTGTGCTGGAATCACAACATATTCTCCCTTGAAGTTTGCAGATGTAAAGAAAGGAACAAAAGTTGCCGTAGTTGGACTTGGAGGCTTAGGACATATGGCAGTTAAATTTGCCGTTGCATTTGGTGCAGAAGTTACTGTTATATCGACTTCACCATCAAAAGTAGCAGAGGCAAACAAGTTGGGTGCTCATCACTTTATTCTTGCGAAAGATGCAGATGCATTAAAGCCATACGACTCGAGCTTTGATGTTGTACTCGATGCAATTTCTGCTGATCACGATTATACACAATACCTGAATTTGTTAGGGTTGGAGGGAAAATTATTGGTGGTAGGATTGCCAGAACACAATCCAAAAGTTTTACCGTTTGCTTTAATTAAAAACCGCAGAAGCATTGTTGGATCTATGATTGGTAGCATCAAGGAAACTCAAGAGATGCTTGACTTTTGCTATGAAAACAAGATTTACGCAGAAATTGAGAAGATCCCAATGGCATCGATTAATGATGCGTATGCAAGGATGATCAAAGGTGATATCAAGTATCGATTTGTAATTGACATGTCAACACTTTAATATGTCTAACTACAACAGGAGAAACTTTTTACTGGCCCTTCCATTGATTTCAATGTCAAGGGCTTTTTCGTTTCCTACTCTTTCCAAACAAAGATTTAAAATCAGTCTGAATGCATATTCATTTAATGATTGGTTGGTACAGAAAAAAATAACCCCTTTAGCATTGTTAGATTTTTGCAGCCAAACGGGGTTTGATGCGATAGACTTTACAGGTTATTATTTTTCGAATTATCCGGAAGTGCCTTCTGATGAAGAGGTTTTTTCATTTAAAAGAAAAGCTCATTCCCTTGGAATCGAAGTCAGTGGGACAGGCATCAGAAATGAATTTTCTTTTGATAAAGGTGAGGCATTAGACAAGGAAATCAATCTGGTCATCAAATGGATTGAAGTCGCAGCAAAACTGGGAGCACCTGTGTTGAGAATTTACACTGCTAAAAAATATTACGAAGGAGAAGAACGAAAAAAAGTTTTTCAAAACATACAATATGCTTTGGGCAAATGCATACCAGTTGCTAGTAAATATGGTATTATACTTGGAATTCAGAATCACAACGATTTTCTGCGAACCTCATCTGAATGTCATGAACTCATCACCTCAATGAACAGCCCATGGCTTGGACTGGTACTTGACACTGGAAATTTCATAGCAGATGACCCTTATGAAGAAATAAGAAAATCTATTCCGTTGGCAGTCAATTGGCAATTCAAAGAAAAATTAATGATCAACAATGCTCAGACTCCAATGAATATTGATAAACTCTGCAACATCATCAAATCATCGAACTATCATGGAACCATTCCCATTGAAACACTGGGGATGAAGGACCCAATAAATGAAGTCCCCATATTCTTCGAAAAGGTTAAATCATCTTTATTATCATAACATCAGGTAAGTTGCTCCAAGATCTGTTGCAAATGTTTGGCAGGTACAACACCCGACTGTCGCCACTTTACGAGTCCTTCTTGAAATACCATCAATGTAGGCACTCCCTGCACTTGAAAATGTTGTGCCAATGATGGGTTTTTATCAACATCAATTTTTATGATGGTTGCCTTATCTCCAATTTGATCTTTCAATTCTTTTAATATGGGGGCCATCATTTTACATGGGCCACACCATTCTGCAAAAAAATCAACCAAAACCGGCTTATTCCCTTTTATAATATCTCCAAATGTTGAAGTAGCTTCCATTACTTTCCTTTTTTAAAAAGACTCAATGTTAATGCACCCAATAAGGCAAAATACATGGTGCTGTTTACAGGGCTTGATGTTATTTTACAGGTTCCGGATTCGCATCCTATAAATTTCCAATAGGCAAAACCACTTATTGCTCCAATCAGTGCACCAATTATATATAGTTTATTTTTTTGAATCAATGATTTGATCATGCGTATTACATTATTTCAATTTATTATTCAAAGTGCCCCATGGACCGCCATTGTATGCCTCATATCCAAGGTTGCCTAAGATTGATTTTCCTGAAGCACTTCTCATTCCAGAAGCGCAACAAGTAATCACTGGCTTTCCTTTTGGAATTTTATTTACCTGTGCTGCAAGATGTTGCAATGGAATGTTAATGGATCCTTTCACATGCCCTTGACTAAATTCACCCGGAGTTCTAACATCAACTATCACGGCACCTTTGGCTTTCAATTCTTTAAAATCCACTGCTGGTGCGCTTTTGAATAAATTTCCAAACAATCCCATAGTAATAATTTTATTCAAATGTACAAGTGAGGAATAGTTTACAACATGACTTTTGTCACAGAATGAAGAATCGTATTACATTTGTGCTCCACATGAACCGCACGAGTACCCTATTTAGCCTTCTTTTGTTGATGTGTCTGCATGCAGCTTCTCAACAAGTGCCATATAAATCAATTCAGCATTTATTAGATACAGGTTATTCAGCCAAAAGAATTATTGATCCTATAAAAATTGATGGAATCATTGCAGAAAGATCTTGGGATGCAGCCCAACATACTGGCAATTTCATTCAGAATTTTCCTACAGATACTATGACATCTAAGGCTCAAGAAGATGTGATGGTTGCCTATGATGACAAATTTTTGTACATCGCTGCAAGAATTTATAACACAGTAAAAAACCAGCATTATGTTACACCCTCATTAAAAAGAGATTATAGGGGTGAGGCCAATGATGCATTTGTGGTGAGCATTGACCCATTTATGGACAGGATGAATGCTTTTTCATTTGGCATAAATCCGTATGGAGTTCAACGAGAAGGACTTGTGGTGAATGGTGGTGTAGTAAGTGAAGATTTAAGTTTATCATGGGATAATAAATGGTATAGTGAAGCAAAAATTTATGAAGATTATTGGACAGCAGAAATTGCCATTCCACTAAATACAATCCGTTTCAGAAGTGGTACAGATAAGTGGCTGATCAATTTTTATAGAATTGATAGCCATAATGCAGAGCGCTCAAGTTGGTCGAGAGTGCCTAACCAATTCAGCCCTATTTCATTGGCCTATTCAAAACCCATTGTTTTTGAAACTCCCATTGAAAAAAAAGGTACCAATATTTCAATAATCCCATATGTTTCACCTGGCACCTATAGAAAACCAATAAATGGTACTGATAAATACAGTAATTCCTCCAATTTTAGCTTGGGTGGTGATGCAAAAATTGGAATAGGATCCTCTATGAATCTGGACCTTACATTTAATCCCGACTTTTCGCAAGTGGAGGTAGACAATCAGGTTACAAATTTGGATCGTTTCGAAATATTATTCCCAGAAAAGAGACAATTTTTTCTAGAGAATGGTGATCTGTTTGCAAACTTTGGCATTGATGGCGTTAGACCTTTTTTCTCTCGCCGGATTGGGGTTACAAGAGACCAAAGCACTGGCCAAAATATTCAAAATAAAATTGATGCTGGATTTAGACTGAGCGGAAAAATAAATGATAATCTACGAATGGGATTGCTTGATATGAAATCAGCATCTATCCCAGAAATCAATGAGCCAGCCTATAATTTTTCCGTACTGAGCTTACAACAAAGGGTATTTGGAAGATCCAATCTCGGATTTATTTTAACGAATAAAGACGCAATAGGTATTAAAGACTTCAATCGTGTAACTGGATTAGATTATAATCTTGCTTCGAAGAATAATGTTTGGAATGGAAAATTCTTTTACATGAAATCGTTTGACCCATCGAAAACAAAAGACAATTCATCGTTTGGAGCAAATATGTTTTACAACAAAAGAAAATTCGAATCCAAGCAGACACTTTTTTATGTAGGAAAAGACTTTAACCCAGAAGTTGGTTATCTAAGAAGAGCAGGTTTTTACCGTTTTGCAGGATATGTTGCCGCAAAATTTTATCCAACGAACTCATTGGTGAATAAGAAGGGGCCAATGTTTGATTATGATTTCACATTCTTCCCTAATAAAGGGATCACCGATTATGATTTAAATTTATTTTACAATATCACTTATAAAAATTATGTAAATCTGATTCTAGATATAAGAAAAGATTATACTAAACTAACAACTGATTACGACCCTACAAATTCTGGTGGGAAAAAGTTAAAAGCAGGGCAAGAGTTTAATTACTATTCAATTTTATGTAGTTTATATACAGACCAAAGAAAAAAAGTCGCTGCAAAATTAAGTTCTAAATCAGGCCAATATTTCAATGGTACAAGATTAAACTTAGATGCAGAAGTCAACTACCGACTTCAGCCATTTGGAAGCATTTCTTCAGTATTCTCATTCAACAGACTTAGATTTCCTCAACCCTATACCAGCAAAGATTTGATATTAATTGGACCAAAAGTAGATTTGACATTTACCAGATCTCTCTTTTTATCTACACTGGTTCAATACAACAACCAAATCAACAACATCAACATGAACATTCGTTTTCAATGGCGGTTTGCACCTGCATCGGATTTGTTCATTGTGTATACAGATAACTATTATGCTGACAATTATCATTCAAAAGGCAGTGCACTCGTGCTGAAGGCCACTTATTGGTTTAATTTATAATCTTTTTTTTATCAAGCTTTTTAAAAACAATTTCCTGATAATTGTTCCTTTCGTATAAAATACCAATTGAATTTTTGTGTATTTCCACTAGATCACTGTAAGCTACCCAGTCGCCTTTATATCCGTGTTTGGCAATTTCAATATAAGATGAGAACTGCCATGTATTGCCATTGTCCTTACTATATTTTATACCAAGACTGTCTCTTGTTTTAACTGCATGAAGATTTGAAAACAACAATACTGAGTTTTTATTCAATGCTATATGCAGCATGGAACCTTGACAAACAGGATCAATGAGTGTATGTTCATTGTATGTGGTATCCCAACTGTTACCTCCGTTGTTGCTAACCGCCATTATTCTTTGTCTGGGAGTACCATGTTGATTTCTTATGTTCATCAATACTTTTCCATCACCCGTTTCTGCAGCTGTTGATTCATTAGAACCAGGTATTTCTACATTAGCAGATACATGAAATGTCTTTCCATGATCATCTGAATAAAATGCATGTGCACGATAATCCAGGAATCCATTTTGAGGTTCTCCGAAAGAATGATTTGCAGGAATCAATATTCTTCCTGCATATGATCCATGTTGAAGTTGAATGGCATGACCAGGAGTGTTGGCATAGCTTCTCCAATCTTCTTGAAATTGATATTTGTTATTATACGACGGGCTATTAGGATGATGCACTTGTTCAGTTATATTGACGGGGATTGACCAAGTTAGCCCTTGATCAAAAGAGCGAACGTACCAAACCTCTCTCACACCTTTCCCTTTTCTTACTTCATGTTCATGATTGTTTCCAGTATTATAAAAAAGGTATATCACTCCTGAAGGATATGCTGGATCCAATCTGTCTATAACTGGTGCGGGATTACCTGCTTGTAAAGTTTGGTTGTCTATCAACACTTGTAGGGCAGTCCATGTATTCCCACCATCAAAACTTTTCTTATAAACAATATCAATATTTCCAAAGTCATTTGATCCATTTACTCTTCCTTCTGCGAAAGCGATCAATTGGTTCTTGGTAGTTTGAACAATGGCAGGAATTCTAAATACATCATACCCCGCTTCCTTAGCTTTAAAAACTATTGATTCCTGAGCATTCAGTTTACCATTCAGCAATAAAAGAATAAAAACAATGTATTTCAACGCGTCAATGTTTTGGTCGTAAGAAACTTAATTGCACAACAATTATGATTAAAACTACAATTGACAAATAAGCAAGATCTCTTCCGAGATGTCCGGCATCAGTAGATTTTCCTAAAAAATCGGTGATCATTGCTCCAGCAAATATTCCACCCATATTTAAAAATCCATACCCTGTTGCACGTTGGTTTTTATGTACAAATTGGCAGAGAATTGGCATATTGTTGGTATCGAACATACCGAATCCCAATCCAAAAATAACTGCAGCCGTGATGATATGAAAAAAGCTTGTTCCAAAACCCAGTAAAATCAATGCAGGTATCGTCAACGCCAATCCCAATGCACTTGTATATATTCTTCCTTTTGGATTGGTTAGATACCATCTATCAGCCATGGCACCGCCAATCAATACGCCAAAAAAAGATGAGAGGGAAATTGAAATCGTAGTCAATGGGCCTGCAATCGCCATATCTAAATGTAAACTGTTCGCAATCAAAGTTGGGGCCCAGTTTTTAATGGCCCATCCAGGCAGTGATGGTATTGCAAAATACAATAGTATGATCCAGAAAGGTAATGATGTGAACAGGGATTTTAGATGAGCGCCCACCTCAAAGTTTGTTTCATTTTGTTCTCTTTCTTTTTCATGCACAAAAAAGATTAAAACAATTGCATATAACATTCCAACAATGCCAAACAATAAAAAGGTGGTATGCCATGAATAGGCTTTTGAAATGGTTGCTCCAAATCCACCAAATACTTGTCCTAAATATATTCCTGTTGCGTGAATGCCAACTGCCCTGGATCTTGTACGATGATCATGGTAATCAGCAATCAAAGAAAGGGCAGCAGGAAA
Organism: uncultured Sphingobacterium sp.; assembly: GCA_964344065.1. Classification (GTDB taxonomy): domain Bacteria; phylum Bacteroidota; class Bacteroidia; order Chitinophagales; family Chitinophagaceae; genus Pollutibacter. The sequence continues at coordinate 7,100 of CAYFLQ010000008.1, forward strand.
ATACAATGCCTCACTAAAGCCCATCAAGGCTCTTAAGGTATATAGCTGTTCGAAAGTAGAAGCATATGCGTTTAATAATGTAAGCGTCGACCATATAAAAAGACTGGCAACAATGAGCCATTTTCTATTGATTCGATCTGCGATTACTCCAGAGAAAGCGCTGATGCTTCCATACACCCATAGAAATACCGCCATGAGTCTGCCGAAATTTGCAGCAAGGGTAAGTTCACTGATATCAACTTGCATGGCAGGGCGCATGGTTGAAATCATCTGTCGATCAATATAATTGAGCATGGCAACGAATGCCAACATGATGGTAATGATCCAAGGATATGACTTATGCAATTTCATTTCATGCAATATTTCGAAAAGCCAACTTCAGACATATCTTTTTCAAGTGATTCAATTTCTTTTTCGGAAAGATTTCTCAATGGATTCCTGCTTGGACCACAATCAATTCCGATGGTTTTCATAAAATATTTACCAGTAGATAGTCCAGTGTATTTACTCAAGAGATGAACAATTTCCACAGACTTCCATTGAAGCGATGTTGCGGTTTCATTGTTTTTTGTTTGATACGCTTTTATGATTTCATGATATAAAGGCGAAACATAATTATAAGTACTTCCAATGGCGGCCTTTGCACCCATGGATAAAGCACTGACCAAGGTTTCATCTTTCCCCCAAAAAACATTATAGGTCCCGTTGTCAAAAGCCAGACATTTTGAATAATCTACCAAATCTTCATCGGAGTATTTTACACCGGCCAAATTTTTTATTCTTGGTTTTGCTTTAACTAAAAAATCAAACATTGAAAATCGAACTTGCGTAAGAATGGGTATATGATAATAATAAAATGGAAGATTCGGAACTGCACTGGAAACTTGCACACAGCAATCAATCAATGCATCAATGGTTGCAGGCTTGTAATAATAAGGTGTGATATAGGATATACCGTAGCTACCGTGAGCAGCAGCATGATTGGCTAGTTCGATTGCTTCTGTAATTCTATTTGATCCCACAACTGTGATCACTTTGAATGCAGGATTGTTCTTAGATACAGTTAGCCATTTCTCTGCAACCAACTTGCGTTCATCCATGGTTAAAAGTTCACCTTCTCCAGTTGTACCACAAATAAAAATAGTTGTAATGCCATTCTTGCACAGCATTGCATAATAGTCATCTATTATATCGACATGGAGTGATCCTCCAGGATGCATGGGTGTAAAAGTTGCAGGAATCAGACCCTCTAACATTTCAATTTTCATACGGAAAGCTTAATTCTTTAAAGTTAATGTACGTATTTATCTAAAGAGACTAAATAATTTTTAGATTCGTAGAAGAAATGAATAGAAATTTTCACGAAGAGTTTACTTCACTGGGGGATGTCAACCAAAGTGTTGACACAGGAAAGCGAAATGGGATCAAACGTATTCTCGCTTTTTTTGGTCCAGCTTATCTGGTAAGTGTAGGCTACATGGATCCAGGAAATTGGGCTACTGATTTAGCAGGTGGAAGTAAATTTGGATATACACTGATTTGGGTACTCTTGATGAGCAACCTCATGGCATTGCTGCTACAGAGTCTTTCTGCACGGTTGGGTATTGTAAGAGGCAGAGACCTTGCTCAAGCAAACAGGGAAACTTATCCAAGATATATCAACTTTGCATTTTATGTGTTGGCAGAAATTGCCATTGCGGCAACAGATCTTGCTGAGATATTAGGCATGGCAATTGGAATACAATTGCTCACCGGACTTTCTCTGATTTGGGGCATTTTATTAACCGTTGCTGACACTTTTCTGTTTTTATTACTCCAAAGGTTGGGCATCAGAAAAATGGAAGCATTTATTATTTGTCTTGTTGCCATTATAGGATTTAGTTTTCTCTCAGAAATGTTTTTGGCAAAACCACAATTAAATGAAATTGTGCAGGGTTTTGTGCCAAGAATTCCTAACGAAGAAGCATTATATATAGCAATAGGTATTATTGGTGCAACTGTGATGCCCCATAATCTTTATTTACATTCTGCATTGGTTCAAACCAGAAAAATTAAACGCAACCCTGAAGGAATTAAAAAAGCATTGAAATTAAACTTCATTGACAGCGCGATTGCTTTGAATGCTGCCTTTTTCGTAAACGCATTTATATTAATTCTTTCAGCAACCGCATTTTATAAAATTGGGAGAAATGACATTGTTGAAATCAAGCAAGCGCATGAAATGCTAGCCCCCGTGCTGGGATCCAACCTTGCACCGATGTTGTTTGCCATTGCATTGATAGCAGCCGGACAGAGTTCAACCATCACAGGAACACTCGCTGGCCAAATTGTAATGGAAGGTTATCTCCATCTAAGAATTACACCTTGGGTAAGAAGACTCATCACACGACTTGTAGCTGTCGTTCCCGCATTACTCGTTATAATAATTAAAGGTGAGGGAGATGTAGATGGACTGTTGATTTTTAGCCAGGTATTATTAAGTCTTCAACTTGGATTTGCGATTATCCCATTGATACATTTTACAAGTGATAAACAGAAAATGGGAGCGTTTGCGATCAAGCCATTGATCATTGGACTTGCATCTCTGATCACAGCGATCCTTGTGTATTTGAACATACGAATGGTTGTTGAACAAGCCATGTCTTATTTTGATCATTCTGGAAATATCTTTATCAAAATAATAATCATACTAGGAGGATTGGTGTATGTTGGATTGTTGTTTGCTGCCATTTTTTACCCACTCATAAATAAGAAGGTGGTAAGCACTGTCAAAGTACACGAAGAGGCAGATGCATCATTTGAAATCAACGTACCTGTTTACCATAATATTGGAATAGCATTGGAATTCAGCAAACATGACAAGAAGTTAATTGCTCACGCACTTGGTCAAGGGAATGAACAATCCACTTATTTCTTGATACATGTTGTTGAAAGCCCTGCAACCAGAATCATGGGAAATAGCGTAGATGACATGGAAGCAAGAATTGATCAAGAAAGATTAGATAAATATGCGCTCGAACTATCGTCAAAAAATATTTCAGCAAAAACAAGTTTAGGATTTAATGACCGAGTGAATGAAATAGTGAGAATAGTTGAAGAAAAAAATATTGATTTACTTGTAATCGGTGCACATGGTCATAAAGGCTTGAAAGATATTGTATACGGACAAACAGTAAGTGGTGTAAGACATAATTTAAAAATCCCAGTATTGGTCATCAATGTTTAACATGAAATACTTTTTATTGCTGATAGCAATGCTATCAACTTCTTCATCCTTTTCTCAAGTCAAAAGAACTGAAATTGCTGATAGCCTAAGGAAAGGAATTATTGTTGATGAGTTCATTTATGAAGATGCTCCCTTCCCCCAATGTCATGCATCAACAATTGAAGAAACTCCCAATGGATTGGTTACAGCCTGGTTCGGTGGTACAAGAGAGGGAAATAATGATGTCAACATCTATGTAAGCAGATTCATCAATAATAAATGGACGGCCCCCTCCATCGCAGCAGAAGGAATCATTGATGCTAAAACCAGGTATGCATGTTATAATCCTGTGTTGTATCAAGTACCGGGTGGAGAGTTGATATTATTTTACAAAATAGGACCCAAAGTGGTTGACTGGACTGGCTGGCTTGTTAGAAGTTATGATCATGGAGCAAGCTGGTCCAAACCAGAACAAATGCCCGATGGTATTCTTGGCCCTATTAAAAATAAACCGATGCTCATTGGTAAAACACTTGTTTGCCCAACAAGCACTGAAAGAAATGGCTGGAAAGTTCATTTTGAATATACAAATGATAACGGAAAAACGTGGGAAAGAGGACCCGATCTAAACGATGCAAATCCTATTACCGGTATCCAACCTTCGATCCTAAGACATGATCGAAAAACACTTCAGGCTTTGTGCAGAAGTACAAATGGCAGCATTAATCAAACATGGAGCAAAGACAATGGAAAAACATGGAGCTCTCTTACACAAACAAATATTCCAAACCCTAATTCAGGAATTGATGCGATCACGCTAAAAGATGGTCGCCATCTATTGGTATACAACCATGTAAAGCCAAGAAAAAATGAAGAAGACGGGTGGAGTGATCGATCTCCTTTAAACGTTTCAATTTCTGATGATGGAATACATTGGACTCCATTGCTTGTATTGGAAAACGAGCCAAAGGGTGAATTTTCATACCCTACAGTAATGCAATCATCTGATGGGAATATTCATATCACCTATACCTGGAAGAGAAAAAGAGTAAAACATATTGTCGTTCAACTTATCTAAGCAATCCGGCCGCCCATTGATTGGCAACAATGCTTTTGAAATACTTTGTCTTCAACGCAATTAATTTTTGTTGGGTCTCGATGAGCTTCATCTCTCTTGAATTTACCAGAAACATGCTGCTCTCTCCTATTGAAAACTTTATATTTTCAGCTTCCAGTAATTTCTTGTTGTTGAATAAGTTTTGTTCTGAAACAACAATCTGACTATACAAAGAGGTTGATTCTGCGTGAGCACTTTTTACTTTGTTTAGAATTTCTATCTCTGTTAGTTTCCTTGAATAATCAATTTCAGTTATTTTATTCTTTGTTTTTGCAAGTTCGCCTCTTGCTTGTCTTTGCAACAGTGGCAACCCAATAGAAATGCCGTATTTATAATTGTTTTGAAACAATGATTGCTTGAAGATATCAGGAGCAACATACCCATTGTTTAAAAAATTATAATTGAATTTGAAGCTCGGCAGTAAATCAAGGGTTTTAACTTTTCTATCAATTTCATACACATCTCTTTTATTATCAAACACACTTAATTTGGGATGAGATGTGGTTGCTTTGGTCAATAACTCGTTTAATACAGGTATTAACACGTTGGTGTAATTAAAATAATTACTACTGGTATCTGGAACAACTTCTTGCCCAAACAAGTAAGGTTGCCCCATTTCATCCCAAAAATAATTGCTCAATAAAAATCTTGCTTTCTGAACGTCTAATGCTGTTTGAAATTGCATGGATTGAACAAACTGAAGTTGAGCAAGTGCTTCAATGGTGTCTATAGCTGCCCTATCTCCATGTTGAAAAGCTTGCTTTACAAATTCATATCGTTGTTGATTTGTTTTTAGTACATCTAATAAGACGTGGTTGATTAGAAATGCATTGACCCAATTCCAATATGTTTCTGTTGCTTCAAACAAAAGATCATTGACAACAAGCAATTGTTCTTGTTGTGTCATGTTGACCATTGCAGTAGCCTGTTGAACAGCAGCTCTTCTCTTGTCGTAGATCAATCCACGCAAAGGATCGAACGAAACCCCAACATAGGTACTTTTATTCGCAGTGAGCGAAGGGTCTAGTCGTTGCCCAATATTGTTCTCCAATCCAGCTTTAAAATCAATTCCATACCAAGTTGGAATTTTTAACTCTGGATTCGTGTAATGAAAGTATTGTTTATTGTCGAACGTTTTATTTTCAGAAACCAAACCAAGAGTAGGGTCAAAGACACCTTTTGAAGCCAAGAGATTGTTATTGGCCTGGTTAATTTGAAGAAGTGATTGTTTAACAATAGGGTGATACTTTCTGACAATATCCAAGGTATTATCTATAGAAAGTATTTTTTCCTGCCCAGAACTGATCAAGGTAAGAAACAGAAAGTACAAGATGAAATATTTGGGGATTGGTTTCATTTCTACTTCTTCTTTTGATCGATCGTGTAATCATGTTTATAGTAATCAGGCGGGAAACCGTTGATTTGTCGCCACAGCTCATACCATATGCTAACATTTTTCAGTAAAGCAAATCCTTTAACACCAGCACCCATTTTAAGGTCTGCAGGCCAGGGTTTTTCTTTTGAATCAGGAACAGCCAGTATTCTAAACTTTCCATTTTCATTTCGATTGGTTTCAATCGCCACAACTTTACCAACGAAAGTGCCATAACTATTTTGAGGCCAGCCGGAAAATACAATAGCAGGAAAACCATCAAAGATCAATCTTACTGGTTGTCCAACGTTGATTAGGATCAGATCCATGGGATCTACAAATAACTCAACAGCATGATTCACATTAGATGGAACGATTTCGACAATCATTTCACCTTCTTTTACGATTTCATTGATCCCTGATTTTTTTGCTTTAATAATTTGGCCACCCTGTGGGGCGATCAGCCACCGTTGTTTCCCACGGGTGATGTAATTAGATAGTTGATTCTGATTCTTAGCAACTTCTCCTCCAGTGGTTGCAATTTCTGATCGTGAAGATGCAATTTCAGAACGCGACTTGAACACTTTGTCTGCTGCTTCTTGTAAAGCAGTATTCATATCAATTTTGGTGATATTTATATCCTGTTTTGTATTCAGATATTTTTGCTGCTTTTCAGTAAGTACCGCCATGGTCTTATTATGTTGTGCAGTTCTTTTCTCAAGTTCTGTCAATGGAATCACTCCCTGAGTATACAATTGTTTTCCTCTAATTAATTGCTGATTGGCAATATTGTTTTCCATTTCTGCAGCAACCACTTCAGCGCTGTCACTGATCAGTTTTCTCTTATACTGCTCCAGTTTATTTTCAAGAGATTTCAATTTGAGATCTCGAGTTGATTCAATGGCGTTGATTTGGCTTTCTATAGCATTGATTTTCTCATTGTAATATGTAATCTTTTGCTCTTTTGCTTCCAACTGAGCTTCCGTTCTTTGTACCAAATTGGTATCGAGATATTCATCCTTTACATCAGCCAATTCTAAAATCGTATCCCCTTTGTTGACAAAATCACCTTCTTTGACCCACCATTTTACTATACGTCCAGGAATGATGGAGTTCAACTCTTGAGGACGTTGATCTTGGTAAAGTGTAGTTACATGTCCACTTGAAGTAATGTTTTGTGTCCATGGCAGAAACAGGAATGATATTAAAAAAAAGATCGTGCCCCAAAACCAATAACGGACTTTACTGATTTTTTCAGCCCTGTAAATTTTCGAAGGGGATGTTGGCTCATACCCTGTTTGATTCAGTATAGATGATGATAATTTTTTCATGCATTAGGTATTTTAGTCAACACATCACTGGGAGAACCTATGTGTATGATTCTTCCATGATCCATCCAAATGACTAGATCTGATTTCTCTGCAAATGCTCTATACCCCGTAATAACAACTGTTGTACAATTTTTAAGTTGTAATAAATAATTATTAATGCTTCTGCTCGATTCAGCCCCTGCTAATTCAAAAGGTTCATCCAATAGCAATAATTTAGGTTGATGAACAAATGACCTAAGCAACAATATTTTTTTTGCGATCATCGTGCTCAACCCCTTTCCTGCAGGTTCAAGGATTGTATTCAAGCCATTGGGAAGTTGACTCAAAAAATCTTTGAGTCCAATGATATCTGCAAGTCGCATGATCTCATCAGGAGTTACTTCACTATTCCCCATACAAATATTATCATACAAACTTGCTTGAAAAATATCCTGCTCATGATAGAAAACACCAATGTGTTTTCTATAAGTATCCATATCAAGATTATTGATAGGAATATTATTTACGAGCAAATTACCCTCAAAAGATTTTAGCGACCCAGTAAGCAATTCCATCAAAGTAGACTTTCCTGAAGCTGCGTCCCCCATGATACAAATTTTCTGACCTTCTTTGAATTCAAACTGTATATTATCTAAAACTTTCTGCCCATTATCAAAAGAAAAATCTATTGAATGTGCAGACAAAGAAGTACCCCGATCATTTGGCTTAAATGCTATACTTCCTTCTAATTCACTGGGTTGATCAGTAATCTTATTTATTTTCTCCAAGCCGGTTAATAAATCATATGCAGTATCTAAATAATATCAATTTTTCTACTGCATTCAAGACCAATAGAATTACAATTTCTGCTGCTATAAATTGACCTACATTCAATTGCTGATTAACCAATAGTATAGCACCTATAATCAACATAGATGCAGAGATCAATAATTTAAATATGATCAAGCTCCAATATTGGTAAGTAAGAATGTTGAAATGTGCTGTCTTAGATTCCAGGTATCCCTCTACATACTCATCTGTTTTTTTCAAATGAAGATTGTTCATCCCAGAAACTTTGAAACTCTTGAATGCTCTGGCTACTTCCTGCATCCAAGCTGCTACCCGATATTTAAAATCACTTTCAGTTATTGATTCAACCAATCCTCGTTTTGCAGTAAAATATAAAACTGCATACAGCATTAAAAATAAAAGCAAGCCTAAGAAAATAAATACCGGATTGTAAAAAGAGAGCAAAATCAGTCCAAATAAAATTTGGATAACGGCAAGCGGGATATCCAACAATAATTTGGAAAGCCCTTTTTGTAACGTAATGGTTTCAAAAAAACGATTGACCAACTCAGGAAAATGATAGCGATTGATTGCTTTTGTATCAATCCTTGGTATTTTAAAACTGAACTCAAATGCATAGCGAGTGAAAAGTCTTTGCTGGATCTTTTCAATGATCTTCATTTGATTCACTTGCAATATTCCTGAGACCAAGATTCCAGTAAGAACCAATGCAATCAAAACACCAATAGAAACAGGAAGCTTTCCAGATCCTGCTGCAGCCTGAGCGAAATTGATGATGGCTTGAATGCCTAAAGGCAGGGTGAGTTGAAGCAAGCCACTCAGTATGGAGTAGAAGTAAATAGCAGAAACTTCTTTCTTTTCTAGTCTGATTACCTGAAAAAATTTCCTAAGAGCTCCACTGAGTGAAACCCCTTGAATGGTTTTGGACATCTGAATGATTTAGAACTACAACAGAAACATTGAGCAATCGTGCTCAATCAATAACATTGATTCAGCCCTTTTGTTCAAGGGCACAAAACTAATTTCCGACTTGATTTTCAACAAGTTGATGGTGATATTTTAAGAATTTATTCCTAAAATCGAAAGGGAAATGAAAAAACAAGGGCCCTGTTAGAGCCCTTGATAATCAATTACTTATTAGAAGTTTCGGGAAGTTGTACAGCCATCATGCTGCCTTTTGATTCTAAGAGCAGTTTGGCTGCTTCTTGTATTTCTTTAGCCGAAAATGCGTTTAAATATTTTTCTCCATTTACAATCCTATCGATGGTTCTTTCACCCATGTAAAGAGATTGTAAAACAGACAACCAATATTCATTCTTTTTGATATCAACTTTACGCTTCTCAATCCACGCTTTCTTTATCTTATCCACATAAGATTGATCGATCCCTTTTTCAGCAATTTTTTTCAACTCTGCATGATAGGCGCTTATCAATGTATCTACTTTATCGGGCCCACATGGCAATTGTAGTACAAACTGATATTTTCCAGATGGAATTTTATCGAGAGAAGCATTCGTTCCTCCACCATAAATTCCCTGAATTTTTTCTCGCATTTCTTCAATGATGATGATATTCATAGCATCACTCAATCCTAATAATTTTAATGCGTTGGATTCAGAATAAGGGAGATCTCCATGTGTGATCCCAACGATCAAACTCTTTT